>DASWOS010000165.1:0-4116 GCA_036398645.1 Dokdonella sp.
GGCCTGCTCGCCGGCGAGCGCGACCGCGTCGCGAACGCGGCGAACTTCGCGGCGCTCGTCTGGCACGCGCTGCCGGACCTGAACTGGTGCGGCTTCTACTTCTTCGACGGCTGCGAGCTCGTCGTCGGTCCGTTCCAGGGCAAGCCCGCCTGCGTGCGCATCGCGCTCGGCCGCGGCGTCTGCGGCACCGCGGCCGCGACGCGCGAGACGCAGGTCGTCGACGACGTGCACGCGTTCGCCGGCCACATCGCCTGCGACGCCGCGTCGAACTCCGAGATCGTCGTGCCGCTCGTCGACGACGGACGCCTGATCGGCGTCTGGGACGTCGACAGCCCCAAGCTCGCGCGTTTCGACGCCGACGACCGCGCCGGCATGGAAGCGCTCTGCGCGCAGTACGTCGCGTCGTTGCGGTAGCCGCGTGCGGACGCCGCGCAGCGGTCATGTTTCGAGCTCGCACGGCCGCCGCGCGGCCGCGCCATTGACGGGGATTCGAGGATGAGCAGCCGCGACGTCAAGATCCGCAACGTCGGACCGAAGTCCGCCGCCTGGCTGCGTCAGGTCGGCGTGCGCACGACCGAGGACCTCGCGCGGATCGGCCCGGTCGAGGCGTTCCTGAAGGTCAAGCGCGCCGGCTTCAGGCCGAGCCTGAACCTGCTCTATTCGATGGCCGGCGCGCTCGCCGACTGCCACTGGGCCGAGCTGCCGGAGGCGCAGAAGCAGGAGCTGCTGAGCGCGCTCGAGTCGGCCGAGTCGGCGAATCCGATCCGCACGCGCTGGGAGAAGCAGCGCGACGCGAGCGAGCGCGCCGTCGCGCCGGCCGACGCCGAGCCCGAGCCCGAGCGCGTCGCCGGCGGCCTGTTCGACGATCCCGACGCGGACGCCGCGTCGCCGACCGACGCCGAGCGCGACCTCAGCCGCTTCGAGTGAGCCGGCCGGAGCGTCCGCCGCGACGGACGCGCGCACACGGTGGCGCGTCGGCGGCACCGCGCCGCATCGATCGTCTCAACGCGGCGCCTTCGCGCCTTCGCCGAGCGCGAGGTCGCGCGTCTCCGGCAGCGTGCGGCACAGCAGCGCCGCGCCGACCGCACCGATCGCGCCGAGCGCGACCGCCACGGTCACGTCGAAGCCGAGCGCGTTCGCCGCGGCGAGGCCGGCGACCGGCGCGCCGCCGGCGCCGATCGCGCGGCCGACGTAGTAGACGGCGTTCTGCGCCGTCGTGCGCACCTCGGTCGGGAACAGCTCGCTGAGCCAGACGCCCTGCACGCCGAAATAGCCGTACCCGGCCTGCAGCAGCAGGTAGGCCGGCACCATCAGGCGCAGCGCGTGCGCTCCGTACGCGTCGCCGCGCGTGAGCCAGAGGCAGACCGCGAACGTCGCGTACGCGAACACGCCGAGCGAGGCGGTGTACAGGTACGCGCGGCGCCGGCCGGCGAGGTCGGCGAGCAAGCCGCCGCCGATGTAGCTCAGCGCGCCGAGGATCGCGCTCGCCATGCCGATCTCGCCGACCGTCGACGCGTCGAGGCGGTACACGCGCTGCCACATCGCCGGTCCGTAGGTGTAGACCGCATAGGCGCCGTAGAAGCTGCACGCGAGCAGCGCGCTCGCGAGCAGCGTGCGCCGGCCGAGCGGACCGCGCAGCAGCTCGCGCAGGCCGATCGCCGGCGCGCCGGCCGGCGCGGCGACGCGCTCCTGCCAGACGCGCGATTCCGGCATGAAGAACGTCGCCACCGCGCAGAGGAGCCCGGCTGCGCCGAGCGCGCCGAACGCCCAGCGCCACGCCTCGTCGCCGAACGCCGCGGTCACGCGGTAGAGCCACGCCGACAGCCAGGCGCCGACCAGGAACATCGACTGCAGCAGCCCGCTGGCGAGGCCGCGCCGCTGGCCGCGGCCGGGGAACGCCTCGTTGACGTACGCGAACGCGATGCCGGATTCGCCGCCGATGCCGATGCCGGCGAGCACGCGCATGACGAACAGCGCCGCATAGCTGTCGACGAACCCGGTCGCGAGCGTGAACGCGCTGAACACGAGGATCGTCGCGCACAGGCCGACGCGGCGTCCGTGCGTGTCGGCGAGGCGACCGAACAGGATGCCGCCGGCGATGCCGACCAGGTAGCTCGACGCCTGGATCGTCGACAGCGCGAGCAGCGACACGCCGAGATGGCTCGCCAGCGGCGACATGAAGAACAGGAACACGGTGAAGTCGGCGCCGTCGAGCACGGTACCGGCGAACGCCAGCGCGACGATCGCGACGCGCTGGCTCGGCGAATAGTTCGACATGGGTGGGCCTCGTAGCGGTGGTGACGGTCGGATCAGCCGCCGAGCGCGAGCTGCGTCGGCCAGCCGAGCGCGTCGTGCAGGTCGATCGTGAGCCGGAACCCGACCAGGAACGCGTTGCCGGGCTGCGCGCGCACCGACGGACGCACGGACGTGTCGGGATGGATCAGGTACTGCAGCGCCGGCAGCAGGCGCACGCCGCGCGCGAGCTGGACGCCGTAGTTCAGCTCGAACAGCGTCTCCTCGGCGTGAACTGACGGCGCGCCGCCGGCCTGCACGCGGCGCGCATCGAGCATCGCGACTTCGCTGTCGCCGAGGCGGAAGCGGTTCACCGACACGCCGATCGTGTCGAGCGGCCGACCCGGCACGAGCCCGGTCGCGACCGCGCCGAGCACGGCCTGGCCGTGGTACTTCGAGGCCTGGTCGGTCACCTGCGTGTAGCCGCCGAACAGCACGACGTTGCGCGTCGAGGCCGGGTCCGGGCGATAGACGACCTGATCGCCCATCGCGTACCAGCCGTTGCGCTGATCGTGCGTCTTCGGCAGGCCGGCTTCGGTGCGCACGAACGGATCGTTGAAGTCGGAGCTGTCGTGGAAGCCGCCGAGGCGCAGATGACGCGCGTAGCGCGTGGTCTTGAGCTCGCTTCCGTAGCCGAATTCGACCGGGTACACGACGCCGGTCGCGCGGCCGGTCGACCAGACGAAACCGTTGCTCGGGATCAGCGACGGATCGACCTCGAACGCGCCGGCCTGCACGTAGGTGTGCGCGCTCGTCTTCACGCGCACGCGGCCACCCCAGGTCGAGTACGGGTACGGCGACAGGCTGCCGTTGTAGAGCGGCGCCGCGAGCGGCGTCGCGCAGAGCGCGTTCGATTGGAACTGGCAGTAGATCGCCGACACGTTGAAGTACATCAGCGGCGTCGTGCGTCCGGCTTCGACGTTCACGCGTCCGTCGGCGAACTCCTGCTCGTAGGTCATGATCGCGAGCCGCAGGTTGTCGTACGGCTTGAACCGCGACTGCAACACGATGCCGGTGTTGACGAGGTCGGCCGACGCGGACGGGCCGTTCTCCTGGTTGAACGTGACGTGGAAGCGAGCACCGCGCCAGCCGAGCAGGCGCTCGAGGTCGAAGTCGGCGCCGAACGACTCGGAGACGACGTTCGTGTGGCCGCGCTTCTCGCCGCCGTGCACGACCGCGGCGAAGTCGTCGAAGACCGTCGCGCGCAGCACGACGCCGGCGTCGCGCAGCGACTCGCCGAACGCGGACAACGCCGGCCGCGCGTCGGCGGCGGCCTTCGGCGGCGGCTGCGCGGCCGGGTCCTCGCGGAGCGGAGGCGGCGGCTCGGCATGCACGCACGACGCGGTCGCGGCCAGAAACGCGGCAAAGCAATACCCTGCTCTCGACACGAGCCCCTCCTCTCCCATCGGATTGTTCGGTTGGTGGCCGCTCAGTCGGCGGCGAGCAGCCCGCTGCGGCGCAACGCGTCGCGGATGCGGGCGATCTCCGTTGCGGAAAGCTTCACGAGCGGCGGCCGCACCGCGGCGCACGCGATGCGTCCGAGCAGGACCAGCGCTTCCTTCATGCGGTTGTGCATGTCGACCCAAGGGTCGGTGTAGAACACTTCGGTCAACGGATGGATGCGATCGGAGAATTCGCGCGCGGCGCGCAGGTCGCCGGCCTGTACCGCGTGCAGCAGCCCGGCCTGCAGGTCCGCGATGACGCTGCCGGCACCGGACACGATGCCCTCGCAGCCGAGCACGAGCGATTCGAGCAGCCAGGCGCTGTGCGCGGTCAGCACCGCGACGTGCGGATCGCGCGTCTGCAGCACGCGCACGTTGCGCT
>DASWOS010000166.1:0-5380 GCA_036398645.1 Dokdonella sp.
GCGCGCGCGGCGGCGGTCACCGGCGCGCTGGTGCCGGTCGTCGGCCGCGTCTGAGCGCCCGCGCCGCCGCGCGGCGCGGCGACGCGCAAAAAACGCGCAAAAAACGCGCAAAAAACGCGCAAAAAAAGCCCGGCGATCGTCCGCGATCGCCGGGCGCTATCCGGACCCGGTCAGCGAACGTTCTTCAGGAAGTCGGCATCCACCGTCTGCAGGAAGCCGCCGCTGTTCAGGTACAACCAGCCGCTGCCCTCCGGGTTTTCGTAGATCTCCGCGCCGTCGTCGTTGACCGCGTCGACGAACTGGCCGCCGGACGCGACCTGGCCGATCTTCAGGTCGCCGAGCGTGTTCTGGTCGAGGCCCTGCACGACCATCGCCTTGTCGCCTTGCGTGATCACGAGCTCGCTCGACAGCGTCATGCCGTTGCCGGCGTCGTACGGCGTCGTGTGGATCGTGATCTTCGTGCCGTCCTCGAGGTTCAGCGTCGTCGTACCGTAGAAGTCGCCGACCGCCTGGCCGTCGACGACCATGTGCGGGTCGCCCCAGACCTTGGTCTGCTCGCCGGTCTGCTTGTTCGTCAGGATGAACTGCGAATTGCCTTCGTCGAGATCGAGCGTGTAGTTGCCGAGGTCGATGTGCGCCTTGCCGCCGTCCTGCTGCACCGTCCATTGCGACTGCGCGCGCGGACGGATGCCCTGCGCGCGGTCGAGCACGTCGGTGATCGCGTTCGCCTCGACGCCGCTGATGTGGCCGTCGGCCGCCGCGAAGCCGATCATCGCGAGCACTTTCGAGCGCTCGCGCGGGCTCAGCTTCGAGAGGTCCGCGTCGGCCAGCGCGTTGCCGACGCGCTGCTGGTTCGCGCAGCCGTCGCAGGTGCCGAGCATGCTCTGCGCGGAACCGAGGAACAGCGCGTTCTGGAAGCGCTGCGCGACCGCGTCGACGAAGTAGCCGAGCAGGCCGCCGAACAGCGGCTTCGCGGAGAACTGCTGCGCGGCGAGCGCGAGCGGCGACGGCGAGTAGCTCTCGAGCGCTGCGCGCAGCGTGCCGGTGTTGCCGCCGAACAGCGTGTCGACGAAGCGGCCGGTCGATTCGAAATTGTGGATCATGCCGGTGATCACGTCGGCATCGGCATTGCTGATGTAGCCGTCCGCCGACAGCGTATCCGTGACCGACAGCAGCACGTTCCTTTCCTGCGTCGAGAGGTTGTCCGGGTTCGCGCCGTCGAGTGCCGCGCGCACGCGCGTCGCGCCGATGCTCGGGTCGGTGCGGCCGAGCGCGTCGTTGATGCCGGAGCGGAATTGAAGGCTCTCGAGATTTCCCAGTATCGACATGGTCGTCCCCTGCGATCGTGTGAGGTGGAACCGGCCGCGAGTGTCCTCCGCCGGTGCCGCGAACGACAGCCGGGACTATCCCTAGCTAGGGATAACCCGTAGCGCTCGCCGCGGCGGCGAGCGCACGCGGACGACGTGCGCCGCGAGCCCGGCGAAGCGCGCGCACGGCGCCGATACCCGCTTGGATGCGCAGCGGCCGCATCGGCCGATCGGTGCGCGCGGCGGCGACGGCGTAGTGCCCGCGCCGCGCGGACCGGCGAAGCTCGCGAGCGCGCGCGACGGCGCCGATGCTGCGCTACCGGCGCGACGCGGCCGCACCGCCGCTTGTGAACGCGCCCGATGAAGTCCGAGGCGCGCGGCCGCACGGGGAATCGCAGCGAACGCCGTGACGCCGGCAAGCGTCACGCGTCGCGCGGCGCGCGCGGCGCACCGAATCGCGAACGACATGTGCTGCAGCGCCGGCGCGGCGATGCACATGGTGCCGGACACTCGTCGGCGAAGCCGCGACCGACGACGACGCGTGCGCGCGCTGCGATCGCGGACAGGCCGCGGCCTTTTTCCTGCGCCGCCGCGCGTCCTCACGCCGCCGCCGCGGCGCGACCGACGGACGCCGCGCGCGGCGCACGTCACGATCCGGATCGCCTGCGCCGCAGTCGCGGCGCCCGGAACACCGACGTCGCGCGTTCGACACCACAGTCGACCGTCGGCATCGAACGCCGGAGCGACCGATACCGCGCGCGACGACGCGTGCGTCGGCGGCCGCGCACGGCCGGCCGACGCTCGGCGCGGCGACGACCCGCGGCTGCACGGTCTGCCGCCTCGCGATGCGTCACGCGCCGGCGCCGCCGCTCGCCGGCGCTGCCGTTGCACCGGCATGCACACGGACCGCGACTGTTTTCGGCGCAGCGGCGAAGCGCCGCGCGGCGGACGTGCCGTTCGCGCGATCACGGGCATGCCGATCGACGTATCGAGACGCTGCCGATCGGATCCGCGCGGACGCCTCGTCGCGTCGGCGCGATTGCGCACGGCCGCTGCCGTGCGCGCACGCACGCACGCGGACGTTCGCGCGGCGAACGTCTCAGCCGTTCCGCAACGCCGCGCGTGCGCGCGCGGCGCCGGCGTCGCCGGGCATGCTGGTGTCGCCGTGGTAGACCGGCTCGATCGAGAGCTCGCCGAGCCGTCCGTCCGCGAAGCGCCGCACGAGCTCGTCCTGGTTCGCGAGCAGCGTCTCGTACGCGTCGCGCGAGCCGACGTCGGCGCGCAGCTGCCAGCCCTGGTCCGTGCGCGTCAGCCAGAGATCCGTGCCCGGCAGCACGTCGCCGCCCATGCGCAGCAGCACTTCGCGCGAGCGACCGCGCGACTGGCGCGGATCGCTGACGAGCATCTGACGCACGTGCTTCTCGATCAGCTCCGACAATGCGGGAGCGAACGAAGCGGCGGCCTGCGGCGGCGCCTGCGGCGTCGACGCGGGCAGCGCCGGCGGCATCGGCGACGCCGGCGCGAACGAGGCCGGCGCGGCGGTCGCGTCGCCGGACGCCGTTGCCGCGGCGGCCAGGTCGCGGTCGTCGTCGTCGCGGCCGGAATCGCGGCCCGCCTGCGCGATGCGCGCGGCGACGCCGGCCTGCGTCTCGCCTTCGGCGGCCTTGCGGGCGAGAGCGTTCGCCGACTGCGCGTCGCCGTGCTCGGCGCCGCCGCGGTGCAGCGACGGCGTCTCGTCGTCGCCGCCCGCGTCGCCGGACGCATCGCCCGCGCGCAGCGCGCGCTCGCGCGGCTGCGGCAGCGATGGCGTCGCGTCGGCCGTGGCCACGTCGGCCGCGTGCGCGGCCGCGCCGTCGTCGGGGCGGGCCGGCGTGTCCTCGCCGGCGCCGCGCTCGGCGTGCGCCGGCGCCGCACGCGCGGACGGTGCCGCGTCGTCGCCGTGCGGCGCCGGCGGCTCGTCGTGTCGCGAGCCGAGCGGATCGAAGGCGCGCTGCAGCAGGTCGCGGAAGCGCTCGGCGATGCCGAACGCGGTCGGCGGCGCGAGCTCCGGTCGGGTCCGCGCGGCATCCGCGTGCGCGGCGTCTCCGCGCGGCGTGGTGCCCGGCTTCGGCTCCGCGTCGCGCCGCTGCTGCATCAGCGTGCGGAACCGCTCGACCTCGCCCTGCGCCGGCGCTTCGCCGGCCTGGCGCGTGACCGCGCCCTCCTCGCCGACGGTCCGCTGCTGCACGGCGCGCTCGGCGCGCTGCCGCTCGTCGTCGGCGACGCGGCGGCGATGCTGCGCGCTTTGGCTGGATGATGACGAATCGCCTACGAACATGGCTCACCTCGTCGAGCCGGCCGAAGCGCGGTGCAGCTCTTCGCCGGCCTGTTCTTCCTGTCGTTCGCGTTCGCGCTGCACGCCGCTCGCCCATTCCTGGCGGAACGTCTGCAGCGCATCGACCTTCGCCTGCGCACGGTGCAGTGCGGCGAGCTCCTCGGCGAGCTTCGCCTCGGCCTGCGCGACCGCGGCGTCCGCGCTGGCGAGGATCGCCTCGCACTTGACGATCTCCGCGTCGATCCACGCACGGTAACGCTCGCCGCGCGCGAGCCGCCCCGGCGCGAGCGCATCCGTACCGGACAGCTCGCGCTCGCGCTCGCGCTGATGGTTGCGGCGCTGCTCGACGAGCTTGCCGCGCGCCGTGCGCGCCTGCTCGCGGCGCTGCTCGGCGCGCGCGACCTCGTCGCGGCACTCGGCGACACGCCGCTGCGCGGCCTCGAGACGGAGATCGCGCACGCGGCTCAGCGGCTCGAGCGGAAAGCGCTTCATTCGAACAGCCCGGTCAGCTGCGCGATCGCGGCGTCGTAGTCGACCCGCGTGTCCGCGGACTGGCGGAGGAACGCGTTGATCGCGCCGATCTTCGCGACCGCGACGTCGGCGTCGGCGTCGTTGCCGGCGCGGTACTCGCCGAGCTGCAGCAGCAGCTCGATGTCGCGGTACTTGGCGAGGTAGCGCCGCAGCAGGCCGGCCGCGTGCTGGTGCTGCGCCGAGGCGACACGCGGCATCACGCGGCTCGCGCTCGCCAGCACGTCGATGGCCGGGTAGTGGTGCGCGGCGGCGAGCTTCTTGGAGAGGTAGATGTGCCCGTCGAGGATCGAGCGGACTTCCTCGGCGATCGGATCGCCGCCCTCCTCCTCTTCCATCAGCACGGTGTAGAACGCGGTGATCGTGCCGCGCTCATTGTTGCCGGCGCGCTCGAACAGGCGCGGCAGCGCCGAGAACACCGACGGCGTGAAGCCGCGCCGTGCCGGCGGCTCGCCCATCGCGAGGCCGACGTCGCGCAGCGCGCGCGCGAAGCGCGTGACCGAGTCCATCATCAGCAGCACGCGCAGGCCCTGGTCGCGGAAGTGCTCGGCGATCGCGGTACCGACGTAGGCGACGCGGCTGCGCTCGAGCGCGGGCCGGTCCGACGTCGCGACGACGACGACGCTGCGGCGCAGCCCCTCCTCGCCGAGGCTGTCGTGAATGAATTCGTTGACTTCGCGGCCGCGCTCGCCGACGAGCACGATCACGTTGACGTCGCAGCGCGCGCCGCGCGCGAGCATGCCGAGCAGCGTGCTCTTGCCGCCGCCGGCGGTCGCGAAGATGCCGAGGCGCTGGCCCTCGCCGACGCTGAGCAGCCCGTCGATCGCGCGCACGCCGGTCGCGAGCGGCTGGTCGATCAGGCGCCGCTTCAGCGGATTCGGCGACGGCGCGTAGACCGACGCGCGCTGGCGCGCGTCGAGCGGCCCGAGCTCGTCGAGCGGCTCGCCGTGCGCGTCGAGGATGCGACCGAGCAGGCCGGCTCCGACCGCGACGCTGGCTTGGCGTCCGGTCGCGGTGACCGTAGTCGCCGCCGAAATACCCTCGAGCGGGCCGAGCGGCGTCAACAGCGTGTGGCTGCGCGAGATGCCGACGACCTCGGCCGGCAGCGCGAAGCCGGTCTCGGCCTGCTCGAGCAGGCACAGCTCGCCGATCGCCGCGTTGATGCCGGTCACGCGCACGAGCGTGCCGTACGCCTCGGCGACGCGGCCGACGCGCTGCAGCGTCTCGCGCG
>DASWOS010000167.1:0-2824 GCA_036398645.1 Dokdonella sp.
GGTTTGAGGACAATAACCTCATCGTTGTCCTCCTTCCCCTGTTCATGATCTGCTCTGCGACTAAGTAAGTCAGCTTTCTTGTTCGACATTCCGGGTTTGTGATGGAGAGAGAAGTGGTATTCCACCAACTCTGTGACCCAAAGATCGAGCAGCTCGAGCAGGCTGACCGTGTTGCGCGGGCCGCCGCCGAGGTTGAACGCGCGCCCGCGCAGCGCGTCGATCTGGCGCTGGCACGCGAGCATCGCGTCGACGAGGTCGTCAACGAACAGGATGTCGCGGACCTGGCGGCCGTCGCCGTACAGCGTGATCGGCCGCCGCTCGAGCGCGCGGATCAGGAAATGCGCGACCCAGCCCTGATCCTCGTTGCCGTGCTGGTGCGGCCCGTAGATGCAGCTCATGCGCAGCACGACCGCCGGCAGGCCGAAGCTCCGCGCGTAGTCGAGGATGTACTGGTCCGCGGCGCCCTTCGAGCAGCCGTACGGGCTGTGGAAATCGAGCGGACGGCGCTCGGAGATGCCGCAGGCGCGGATCTGCGCGTCCTCGGGCCGGTAGCGCGTCTCGGTGCCTTCGAGCGCGACGTCGTCGAGCGCGCCGTAGACCTTGTTCGTCGAGGTGAACACGAGCGGCGGCGGACGGTCGAGCGCGCGCAGCGCCTCGAGCAGGTTCAGCGTGCCGCGCACGTTGATCTCGAAGTCGGCGACCGGGTCCTCGAGGCTCGAGGTCACCGCGACCTGCGCGGCGAAGTGGAACACCTGCGCCGCACGCGCGACCGCGCGCGCGAGGCGCTCGGCGTCGCGCACGTCGGCGATCTCGACCTCGAGCCGGTCCTCGCCGTAGCGCGCGCGCAGCCATTCGAGGTTGCGCTCGACGCCGCGGCGCGACAGGTCGTCGTAGACGAGTACGCGGCGGCCGTCGCCGAGCAGGCGCGCGGCGAGGTTCGTGCCGACGAAGCCGGCGCCGCCGGTGATCAGCACCGGCGCATCGCCGGCGGGCGCGGGCGCGCGCGCCGGTGTCGTGTCCGTGCTCATAGGCGCAGCCCTCTGCGCGCGAGCTCCTCGGCCGCGCTCTCGACGCGGTCGAACGCGCGCTGTCCCGACAGCCATTCGGCGAGCTCGACGAGGCCGTCGGCGAGCGCGACCTGCGGCGCGTAGCCGAGGTGCTCGCGCGCGAGGCCGATGTCCGCATAGCAATGGCGGATGTCGCCGACGCGGTACGTGCGCGTGATCTCGACCGGCACGTCGACGCCGAGCGCGGCGGCCATCTCCGCGGCGAGCTCGGCGATCGCGATCGGGCGTCCGCTGCCGACGTTCATCACGCGGCCGTCGACGCCGGGCGCGACCAGCGCGAGCCGGCACGCGCGCGCGACGTCGTGCACGTTGACGAAGTCGCGCTGCTGGCGGCCGTCCTCGAACACGAGCGGCGGCCGCCGGTTCAGATAGCGCGCGGCGAAGATCGCGAGCACGCCGGTGTACGGGTTCGACAGCGCCTGGCGCGTGCCGTAGATGTTGAAGAAGCGCAGCGCGACGGCCGGGATGCCGTACGCGCGGCCGACGATCAGGCACAGCCGCTCCTGATCGAGCTTCGACAGCGCGTAGACCGACGACGGCGCGAGCGTCTTCGTCTCCGGCGTCGGCAACGGCGTCAGCGCCTCGCCGCGCGCGTCGCGCACCTCGAAGTCGCCGCCGCGCAGCTGCTCCGGCGAGCGCTCCGGCGCCGCGACGGCGCGGCCGGTCGAATCGCAGTAGAGCCCCTCGCCGTAGACGCTCATGCTCGAGGCGACGACGAGGCGCGCGACCGGCGCCGAGGCGAGCGCCTCGAGCAGCACCGCGGTGCCGCGATTGTTGACGTCGGTGTAGCGCTCGATCTCGTACATGCTCTGGCCGACGCCGACCGCGGCGGCGAAATGGAACACCGCGTCGACGCCGCGCAGCGCGCGCGCGACCGCGGCGCGGTCGCGCACGTCGCCGCGGATCAGCTCGACCTCGTCGTCGAGATAGGACGGCCGCGAGATCGATTCGCCGTGCACCTGCGCGTCGAGGTTGTCGAGCACGCGCACGCGATAGCCGTGCTCGAGCAGCTCGTCGGCGAGGTGCGAGCCGACGAAGCCGGCGCCGCCGGTGATCAGCACGGTCCCGGAGGCGACTCCGGGCGCGCCGCGCTCAGGCGCGGACACGGGCCGGCTCCGTCGCCACGGCGGCGGTCGCGCCGAGCGTCTGTTCGAACCACGCCGCGGTCCGGCGCAGGCCTTCCTCGAGCGGCGTGCTCGGCGCCCAGCCGAGCGCCGAGCGCGCGAGCGAGATGTCCGGGCAGCGCCGCGTCGGGTCGTCGATCGGCATCGGCCGGTGCACGACGCGCGAGCGCGAGCCGGTCAGCTCGATGATGCGGCGCGCGAGCTCGGCGACGGTGACCTCGGTCGGATTGCCGAGGTTGACCGGTCCGGTGAACTCCGGCGCGCTGAAGGTCAGGCGCAGGATGCCCTCGATCAGGTCGTCGACGTAGCAGAACGAGCGCGTCTGACTGCCGTCGCCGTGGAGCGTCAGCGGCTCGCCGCGCAGCGCCTGCACGATGAAGTTCGAGACGACGCGGCCGTCGTCGACCTGCATCTGCGGACCGTACGTGTTGAAGATCCGCGCGACCTTGATCTCGATGCCGTGCGTGCGGTGGTAATCGAAGAACAACGTCTCCGCGCAGCGCTTGCCCTCGTCGTAGCACGCGCGCGGACCGACCGGGTTGACCGCGCCGCGGTAGTCCTCGCGCTGCGGATGCACTTCCGGCTCGCCGTAGACTTCGCTCGTCGAGGCCTGGAAGATCCGCGCGCCGCAGC
>DASWOS010000168.1:0-9900 GCA_036398645.1 Dokdonella sp.
GTCGCGCGCGTCGTAAAGGCCGAGCGCACGGATCACCTCGCGCGCGAACTCGACGCCGCCGACGCTGACGGCGGTGATCACGCGGTCGTCGGCGACCGCGAGCGCGTCGGCGTCGTGCCGCAGCGAGCCGGTGCAGCACGGCGCGTGGACGTCGGCGAGTCCGGCGTGGTCGCCGACGTGTCGGCGCGCGGCGAGCAGGCCCGCGCGCGCGAGCGGCAGCGCGCCGCCGCTGATCGCCGCGATCACGGCGCCGGCCGCGTGCAGGCGGCGCACGGCCGTCTCGATCGCACCGGTCTCGGCGTGCTCCCACGCGGCGCCGCCGGGCAGCAGCAGCATCGCGGTGCGCTCGGGCTCGATCTCGTCGAGCACGAGATCCGGCAGCACGGCGAGGCCGGCCATCGACCGCACGGCGCGGGGCCGGTGCGCGAGCGTGCGCACGCGGTAGTCGCCGGGACGGCGGATCTCGCAGAGCGCGAGCGCGGCTTCCCAGTCGGCGAAGCCGTCGAAGACGAAGAAGTAGACGAGGTCGCGGCGCGGCCTGCCGAACGGAAGCTCGGGCTCGGCGCGGCGGGCATCGGTCGTCGGCATCGGGTCACTCCGGATATCGGGCGGCGTTCGCAAGACCCGTCCGGTCGTGCAGCGGCTCGCGCGCGATCCGGGTCGGGGCGCACAGCATGCAGGCGGCCTGCTGCCAGCTTGCTGTCAGCAGGCGCGTCGGAACTGGCGGCGGCGCGCGCAAGTCGCGACAATGGCGGTTCCGTCCGCGATTCCGGAAAGCCCGATGTCCGCCGTTCCCTCGCGTTCGCCGTCTTCCGCCGCCGTCGCCGTGTCGGGGCCGCCGAGCGCGGGTCTGCCCGCGGTCGCGCCGGTCTCGCTGAGCCGCTTCCTGATCGAGGCGCAGCGCGAGCACGGCCATCTCGACGCCGAGCTGCGCCTGCTGATCGAAGTCGTCGCGCGCGCGTGCAAGCGCATCTCGATCGCCATCGGCAAGGGCGCGCTCGGCGGCGCGCTCGGCTCGGCCGGCACCGAGAACGTGCAGGGCGAGACGCAGAAGAAGCTCGACGTGCTGTCGAACGAGATCCTGCTCGAGGCGAACGAATGGGGCGGTCATCTCGCCGCGCTCGCCTCGGAGGAGATGGACGCTCCGCATCCGATCCCGCACCGCTACCCGAAGGGCGAGTACCTGCTCGTGTTCGATCCGCTCGACGGCTCGTCGAACATCGACGTGAACATCTCGGTCGGCACGATCTTCTCGGTGCTGCGCTGCCCGGACGGCGTCGCCGAGCCCGACGAGCGCGCGTTCCTGCAACCCGGCACGAAGCAGGTCGCGGCCGGCTACGCGGTCTACGGCTCGAGCACGGTGCTCGTGCTGACGCTCGGCGACGGCGTGCACGCGTTCACGCTCGACCGCGAGCAGGGCAGCTTCCTGCTGACGCAGACGCATCTGCGCATTCCGGCCGAAACCTCGGAGTTCGCGGTCAACGCGTCGAACCTGCGCCATTGGGAGCCGCCGATGCGGCGCTACGTCGACGAGCTGCTCGCCGGCGCGGACGGCCCGCGCGGACGCGACTTCAACATGCGCTGGGTCGCGTCGATGGTCGCCGACGTGCACCGCATCCTGACGCGCGGCGGCGTGTTCCTGTACCCGCGCGATCGGCGCGACCGCTCGAAGCCGGGCAAGCTGCGCCTGATGTACGAGGCGAATCCGATGGCGTTCATCGTCGAGCAGGCCGGCGGCGCGGCGACCGACGGCCAGCGCCGCATCCTCGACGTCGTGCCGACCGCGCTGCATCAGCGCGTCGCGGTGTTCCTCGGCTCGCGCGACGAGGTCGAGCGCGTCACGCGCTATCACCTCGAGGCCACCGCCGCATGAACGCCGACACGCGCGCGCACGCGCTGCTCGCCGACTTCATCGAGGTCTACGACGACGCGCTCGACGCGCGCGTCTGCGCCGAGCTGATCCGGCACTTCGAGAACAGCGACAAGCTGCGCCGCGGCGCGACGACCGGCGGCGTCGATACGCGGCTGAAGGACAGCTGGGACCTGAACCTCAGCCTGCATCCGGAATGGAAGAACGCGGTCAATCTCCTGAACGGCGCGATGCTGCGCGGCCTGATGGCCTACATCCGCAAGTACACGTATCTCGCGCTCGCGCCGACCGCGCTGTTCCGCAAGCGCGTCGACGACGGCGAGATGACGATGCTCGGCGTCGACGACGTGCGCGCGATGCGCGATGCGGAGCTGCAGCAGCTGGTGACGCAGCTGTTCCGTCCCGGCGACATCAACCTGCAGCGCTACTACGCCGACCAGGGCGGCTATCCGTACTGGCACAGCGAGCTCGCGCCGAAGGCCGGCGACGTCGACAACCTGCACCGCGTGCTGCTGTGGACGATCTACTTGAACGACGGCTTCGACGAAGGCGAGACCGAATTCTTCTACCAGGGCCGCAAGATCAAGCCGCGCACCGGTTCGCTGCTGCTCGCGCCGGCCGGTTTCACGCACACGCATCGCGGCAACATGCCCAAGCGCGGCGACAAGTACATCGCTACGTCGTGGGTGCTGTTCGAGCGCGCCGAGAAGCTCTACGCGGACCCGAGCCTGGGCCGCGCCGACGCGCCCGGCGCCCAGCGCTGACGCGCCGAGCGGCGTCGGCTTCGCGAGCTCCGCGCGCGGGGCGCGCGCCGCATCGCCGCGCCGGACGCGCCGCACTCGACCGGCGCGTCGTCGCGGCGGCGCCGGCGGCCTGCACGCCGTCACCGCATCGCGCATGCGTCGGCGGCCGGTGCGGCGCGCGGCGACGTGCGCGACGTCCGCGCCTCGCTCGTGCGCGGCGCGCCGCTCCGGTTACTATCGACGCACCCATCGCTTCGAGGACCGGCATGGCGAACTCGACTCCGCGGCTGGCTCCGCTGCCGGCGGCGATCTTCGCGTCGCGCTGGCTGCAGCTGCCGCTCTATTTCGGCCTGATCGTCGCCCAGGCCGTCTACGTGATCCTGTTCGTCAAGGAGCTCTGGCACCTGATCCACGACGCGCTGACGCTCAGCGAGCAGGCGATCATGCTGATCGTGCTCGGCCTGATCGACGTCGTCATGATCTCGAACCTGCTGATCATGGTCATCGTCGGCGGCTACGAGACGTTCGTCTCGCGGCTCGGCCTCGAAGGCCATCCGGACCAGCCCGAGTGGCTGAGCCACGTCAACGCGTCGGTGCTCAAGGTCAAGCTCGCGATGGCGATCATCGGCATCAGCTCGATCCATCTGCTGAAGAGCTTCATCGAGGCCGGCGCGCTCGGCGGCGGCCTGCCGTTCTGCTCGCCGGAGCTGCTCGCGCAGATCGCCGACGAGGTCGCGATCGGCACCGGCAAGTCGTGCACGACGCTGACGACGACCGGCGTCATGTGGCAGACGATCATCCACGGCGTCTTCATTTTGTCCGCGTTCGGCATCGCCTGGACCGACCGCGTCATGACCGACGGCATCGGCCAACGCCGCGCGCACGCGGCCGCCGAATAGCGTCTTTCGGGCACCCGAAGAAGGAGATAAGCGCATGCGTATCGGACTGATCCTGGCCGGCATCATCCTCGTCGCGGTCGGCGTCGCCGCGTTCACCGGCAAGCTCGGCTTCCAGCACGACAAGGAGGTCGTCAAGATCGGCGACGTGTCCGCGTCGGTCAAGGAAGAGAGGACCGTGCCGCAATGGCTCGGCGGCCTCGGCGTCGTCGTCGGCCTCGGCCTGCTCGGCGCGGCACTGCTGCGCAAGTAGAGCGCCGGCCCCGGCGCGCGGCCGGGCGCATCCGTCGCGGATACCCCGCCTCGCGGCGCGCCGTGCAGCGCGCCGCGTTCTTTTCTGGTCGATTCGAAGGAGCTTTCCTCATGGAGTACCGCCGCCTCGGCGCATCCGGCTTCAGCGTTCCCGTCCTGAGCTTCGGCACCGGCACGTTCGGTGGGCGGGGCGAGTTCTTCGGCGCCTGGGGTACGACCGACGTCGCCGAGGCGCGGCGTCTCGTCGATCTCTGCCTCGACGCCGGCGTCACGATGTTCGACACCGCCGATCTCTATTCGAGAGGCGCGTCGGAGTCGATCCTCGGCGAGGCGATCAAGGGCCGCCGCGACCAGGTGCTGATCTCGACGAAGGCGACGTTCCGCTTCAGCGACGCGCCGAACGACGTCGGCTCGTCGCGCTTCCATTTGTTGAAGGCCGTCGACGCCGCGCTGCGCCGGCTCGGCACCGACTACATCGACCTGTTCCAGCTGCACGGCTTCGACGCGAGGACGCCCGTCGAGGAGACGCTGGCGACGCTCGACGACCTCGTGCGCGCCGGCAAGATCCGCTACACGGGCGTATCGAACTTCTCCGGCTGGCACCTGATGAAGTCGCTCGCGGTCGCCGACCGCTACGGCTATCCACGCTACGTCGCGAACCAGACCTACTACTCGCTGATCGGCCGCGACTACGAATGGGAGCTGATGCCGCTCGCGCTCGACCAGGGCGTCGGTGCGGTCGTCTGGAGCCCGCTCGGCTGGGGCCGCCTGACCGGCAAGATCCGCCGCGGCCAGCCGTTGCCGGCGACGAGCCGGCTGCACAAGACCGCGGACATGGGGCCGCCGGTCGACGACGACGACCTGTTCCGCGTCGTCGACGCGCTCGACGAGGTCGCCGCCGAGACCGGCAAGAGCGTGCCGCAGATCGCGCTGAACTGGCTGCTGCAGCGGCCGACCGTCGCGAGCGTCATCGTCGGCGCGCGCGACGAGGCGCAGCTCACGCAGAACCTCGGCGCGGTCGGTTGGAACCTGACGCAGGAGCAGGTCGCGAAGCTCGACGCGGCGAGCGCGACGGCGCCGGCGTATCCGTACTGGCACCAGCGCGGCTTCGCCGAGCGCAATCCGCCGCCGGTCTGAGCGCGTGAGCCGCGCCGGCGCGGCCCGCGGCCCCGGCACGGCGAGCGCACCGGGGCCGCGGCTGCGGCTCGACCGCTACTCGATGACGGCCGGCACGCCGGCCGTCGTCACGCCGATGCCGCGGATCAGCCAGTTGCCGCTGATCGATCCGGACGACACGTCCTCGATCGTGCCGAAGCTGCCGGTCGCCGGCAGCACCGGCGGGATGTCCGGCGCGCCGTCGGCGTAGACGCCGATCCAGGAACGTCCGCGGCTCGCGCTTTCGTCGATCACGGCCGGAAACTCCTGATAGCCGCCGACGTCCATGCCGTCGCGGTTGACGATCGCGATCAGCACGTCGCCGGCGTCGCGCGCGATCGTGATCGGCCGCGGCAGCTCGACGGTCTGGAACGCGTCGACGGTGGTGACGCTCTGCCCCGTCGCCGCCGCGACCAGCGTCGCGCCGTCGTTCGGGTCGTGGTCCGCGTCGGTGTAGACGTAGACGTCGAAGCGCTGACCCGTCGCGACGCCCTTGCTGCTGTCCCAGTACACCTGCACCTCGGCCAGCGACAGCGGCAGCTCGGTGGGGTCCGGCGTGAAGCGGTTGAACCAGATGAACGACTGGTTGTACGTGACGCCGTCCTCGACGCTGCCGTCGTCGAGCACGAGGTCGACGGGTCGGCCCTGGCCGTCGAAGCCGTCGGCGAAGACGCGCTCCGGCGCGGACACCGTGAACGTGACCGGCACTTCGATCTGCGCATTCGCGGCGTCGTTCGTCGCGATGCACAGCGTCGCCGCGTAGGTGCGCGCGGCGAGGCCGTAGCCGTCCGCGGTCACCGCGATCGTCGCATCGCCGCCGTCGACGACGTCGCCGCTCGCCGGCGCGGCGCTGAGCCAGTCGGCGCCGCCCGGCGCGGAGCAGCCGCGGTCGCTCGCGACGATCGTGTAGTCGAGATGGCTGCCCGGCGTGCCGGCGTTGGCGATCTCGAGCGCGGCCGATGCCGCGTCGCCGGAGCGCGCGGCGAGATCGAGGCTCGCCGGCGTCACCTGCGCCGCCGCCGCGACCGTGCCGACCGTGAAGCCGACCGGCACGGTCACGCGCGGATGGTTCGGGTCGTCGCTGGCGAGGCACAGCGTCGCCGCGTAGTAGCCGTCGCCGAGCTGGGACGGATCCATCGTCGCGGTCAATACCTCGCTCGCGTGCGCGTCGACGACGCCGCCGGCGAGATCGAGCGACAGCCACGGTACGTCGCTCGGCGACGCGCAGTAGTCCGGCTCGACGACCGCGCGCACGAGCAGCGCGCGATAGCTTCCGAACGACGCGCCGATCGGGCTCCAGTCGCCGCTGCCGTCGGTCATCGCGAACTTCACGTAGCCGCCGGCGCGCGCGGTGCCGGCGCTCTCGTCGGCGGCGACGTAGGTGCCGCCCGGCTGCGTCGGGTCATAGCGCACGCCGACGTAGACGCTGCCGCTCGCGACGTCGAGCGCGAGCCCGCTCAAGTCGACGCTGAAGAACGCGGCTTCGAGCTGGCCCGGCAAGGTCGTCACGGTCGCCGCGACCGCACCGAGCTCGTTGCCGGGGCCGCCGTCGTCGCCCTGGTCGTCGAACACGACGACCTCGAGGTCCTGCGAGGTGGCACCGGTTGCGCTCAGCAGCGACACGCAGGCGCGCGCCAGCGTCGCCGGATACGACGCCGGCGTGAACTTGTCGACGAACGTCACCGCCGCGACGGACGCGGACTGCGTGCCGTAGCCGTTCTCCGGCACGCCGTCGTCGTGGATCACGACGTCCGGCGTCGACGCGTCGCAGCCCGGCACGCCGGCGACGCGCGTCGGCACCGCCGACGGCGCGGCACTGCGCATCTGCGCCGCGAGCGCCGCGTTCGCCTGCGCGCGCTGCTTGTACGAGCGCGACGTCTGCGGCGGCGCGTGCCGGACCGCGCTCGCCGCCGGCGGCCGCGGCGCGACACCGGCGCTGCCGGGCGCCTCGAGCACGCTCCAGTGCAGCGGCGCGTCGCCGACGTTCGCGATCGTCAACGGCGCGTCGACGGCACCGCCGCCGGGCGGCGCGCTCGCGGTCAGCGGGTCCGGCGTCGCCGTGAGCGTCGGCGGCAGGCCGACCTCGAGCGTCGCCGCGGCGGTCGCCGTGTACGCGATCGGCACCGCGACGCTCCAGTCGATCGCGCTGCCGCCGCTGAGCGACGGCGCGTCGAACGAATACTGGTTCGCGCTCGCGCCGGCGGTGTCCTGCAGGCCGACCGTCGCGCTGCCGCCGTCGTCGACGCCGGGGTTGTTCGGATCGCCGAAGACGGTGCTCTCGTACTCGAACGAGATCGTGCCGTCCTCGCGCAGGATCGCCTCGACGTCGATGTTCTCCGGCGACGGATTCGGGTACGAGAAATGCGGCCGGTTCCACTGCACGACGACCGCGCGGTTCGGCGCGTCGCCGAGCACCTGCCAGTAGACGTTGCCGGACGAGTCGTAGAGATCGTCCCAGAACGGCAGGATCGCCGCGCCCATGAACGGATACGGCAGCGGCTCCTCCGCGGCGGCGAGCGACACGGTCTGGTCGCCGAACAGGATGCCGCCGTTGTTGCCGATGTCGAGCTGGTGCGAGGTCCGGCCGTAGAACGGGAACTCGAACGGGATCGTCACGATCGCGTTGCCGTCGTCGCGCGTGTCGAGCGGCGTGCCGGTCGCGCGGATGTCGACGAACGCATACGGACCGGCGCTCCAGACGTAGCCCGGCGCGACATCCTGCGCGGTCCAGGTCGCGACGTGCGTCGCGCTCGCGGTCGCGACGACGACGCGATTGTAGCGGTACGACTCGCCGGGGGCGATCGTCTGCGGCAGCAGCGTGAAGACGTTGCCGTCGACGCTGTCGTCGAGCGTCTGGTACGCGAGCGTCGTCGCCGACGTGTTGGTCACGACGTAGCAGAAGTTGACCGCGTCGCCGACGCGGACCGCGAGCTCGGTGGCCGTGCCGCAGGTCGCCGGATCGCCGTCGTCGGGCGCGAGGCCGACCGTCAGCGCGAGGCCGGCGCCGGCCGGACCCGCTTGCGCGGCGAGGCGGACCGGATGCAGGCGGCCGTCGGTCGGCGTCGCCGCGGTGAGCGGACCGGCCGCGGCCAGCAGGAGGGTGAAGGCGGCGGCGTGCTTGAGCGGGTTCATCGGCATCCTGGATCGGGAGAAGAGGGCGGCGTGCGAACGGCCGCCGCTCGCGACGATCGTGCATCGCCGGCGCGACGGCTTGACGCGCGCGTAAACACGCGATGACAGCGCCGTCAATTCAACGGGTTGCCGAAGCCATCGGCGGCTCGCGCGAGGCCGCGCGCGCGCCCGCGCGCTCGCCGGCGAGTTGCGCCGCGGCGGCTTCCGCGTCGCGCCGGCGCGCCTCGTCGCCGAGCGCCGCGTACAGGTCCGCGGCCGCGCGCGCCGCGCGGTAGTCGCGATCCGCGTACGGCGCGAGGCGGCCGACGACGCCGGTCGCGGCGTCGACGCGGCCGTGCGCGAGCAGGTAGCGCGCATACGCCGACGCGGCGGCGACGATCTCGTCCGGCCGCCCGCTGCGGCCGGCGAGCGTCAGCGCCGCGCCGAAATGGCGGTCGGCCGCGTCGGTCTCGGCAGCGAGCGCGGCGATGCCGCCGCGCGCGAGCTCGGCGAAGAAGCCGCGCTCGGCGTCCTGCTCGACCGGCGGCGCCGCGCTCAGCCGCGCGAGGAAGTGATCGGCGTCCGCGCGCCGGCCGCTGCGCAGCGCCGCCTCGACGAACACCGCGGCCGCATCGGCGACGCTCGCTTCGCTGGACGGGTCCGGCGGATGCTCGACGCGGTCGAAGATCGCGTCGGCTTGCGCGAGCGCGCCGGCGGCGTCGCCGCGCTCGAGCGCGAGCTGCGCGCGCAGCACGGCGAATTCCGGCAGTGCGCCGGCCGCGTCGGCGAAGCGGTCGAGCAGCGCGGCGGCGTCGGCGAAGCGCCCGGCGAGCACGAGCACGCGCGCGCGGCAGAACGCGAGGCGGCGCACCGCGACCGGGTTCGCGAGCCGCGCGGCGAGGCGCCAGGCGCGCTCGCTCGCCTCGAGCGCGCCGGCGAGATCGAGCACGACGATCTGCGTGTCGGCCTTCGCGCTCAGGCTCACGGCGAGGCTGTCCTCGACGCCGAGCCGCTCGAACACGGCCGCCGCGCGTTCGAATGCGGCGATCGCCTCGGCGTAGCGGCCGAGGCCGCGCAGGATCAGGCCCTCGTCGACGTCGAGCGAGGCCATGCCGCGGCGGTCGCCGGCGAGCTCCCAGTCCATGCGCGCGCGCGCGGCGTCGGCCAGCGCGTCGTCGCCGCGGCCGAGCGCGCCCTCGGCGACCGCGCGCAGCATGTGCAGGCGCGCGCTCAGCACCGGATCGCGCTCGGCGCCGAGCGTCGCCGCCGCGGCCGAGCAGCGCGCGACGACGCCGGCGAAGTCGTTGCGCCGCATCGCGATCGTGCAGAAGCCGTATTCGGCGCGCGCGCGCAGCGCGGCCGGCACGCGCTCGCCGTCGTCGAGCACGCGCGCGAAGCGCTGCGCGGCCGCGTCGAGCTCGCCGGCGCGCACTTCGATCTCGCCGGCGCGCACCCGCAGCTGCGGGTTCTCGCGATACTCCGCCGGCGCGTCGGCGACGAGCCGGCGCGCGCGCGCGACGTCGCCGTCGAGGAACGCGGCGTCGATGCGCTGCTGCAGCTCGGTCAGCGTCGGCGGCTGCGCCGGCGCGGCGAGCGCGCCCGCGCCGATGCTGGACAGATAGCCGCCGAGCGCGAGATCCATCGCCTGCAGCGGCGCCGGCGCGCGGCCTTCGTAGGTGCGCACGTTCGCGCCGTCGCGCACCTCGACGACGACGTCCCAGACGTCCGCGCGCCGCGCCGCGCGCGGCTGCACGACGTGCGAGGCGCCGGTCGCCGCGACGAGCCGGTGCAGCTCGTCCGCGTCGCCGAGCTCGTCCGGCGCGGCCTTGCCGACCAGGCCGAGCACCTGCTCGCTCGGCAGCACCTGCAGATG
>DASWOS010000169.1:0-3387 GCA_036398645.1 Dokdonella sp.
GCGCCGGCCGTCGATGCGCGCGACGAGATGCGTCGTGCGCACGGCGGGTTCCTGCGCCGAGCCGCGCCGCTGTCGCCGCGCGCCGGCGCCGCGGCCGGCCGGCGATCGGCGTCGCCGCGGCCCTCGGGCCGGGCCGGTTTCGCGTCCGCCGGAGCGCCGGCGCCGGTGCTTTGCGTTACGTGCGCGTTTTTCGTATCGTTGCGCCGCGCGCGGAGGGACATCGCCAATGGAAGGGACCATGCTCTCCGCACGATCGTTCGTTTTCGCTCGTCTTCTCCCCGCGGTCCTCGCCGCGGCGGTGCTGCCCGACGCGGCGCACGCCGCGTCCGTGCACGTGCTCGCCGGGCCGACCACGACCTCGTCGTTCCGCTGGACCGCCGCGTTGTTCGCCGACGTGACCGGCGACACGCGCGACTGGGGTCCGCTGCGCTGGCAGCCGGCCGCGAGCCTCGGCTGGATCGCGCCGCACCACACGCACGAGGAATCGCTCGACCACGACGTCGTCGTCGGCGGTGCCGGCTTCCGTCTCGTCGACTGGTGGCGCGGCGCGTTCTTCGGCTTCGAGGTCGCCGCCGCCGGCGGACGCACCGACGCGCTGAGCAGCGCGGTGCAGTTCATCTCGACGCTCGGCTGGCAGGGCGACCGCTACGAGTTCATGGTGCGCCACATCTCCGACGGCAGCCTGTTCGGCGGCAAGAACCTCGGCGAGTCGATGCTGCTCGTCGGCGTGCGCTTCTAGCAGGCGGTCCGTCCGACGATCGCGCCGGCAGGCGGTGTCTCGACGGCCTGCCGGCGGCCGCGGCACGCGATCCGCGTCGGCTGCGCGCCGGCCGTCCCGGCGCGCAGCGCTCATCGGGGGCGCGTCGCGATTCGTCCGATGCGTCGGCGCAGACGTCGCAGACGCTCGGCTCCGAGCGCGCGCAGGGCGTCGCGGTCGGCGTCCGCGAGCGAGGTGCCGCCGCGCAGGCGGCGGTGCAGCATCGCGTAGTCCTGCGCCTCGCCGAGCAGCGTCGCGAGCTTCTTCAGCCGGCGCCGGTCCGCTTCGCTCGTGCGGCCGAGGCCGCCGAGCGCGGTCTGCTGCTGCGACAGTCGGCGCGCGCGGCGTCGCCAGCGGTGCCAGTCGGTGGCGCGGCCGCGCTCGCGCACGCGCGCGGCCGCCGCGTCGACGTGCGCGGCGCTCCGCCGGAGCGCGCGTTCGACGCCGGCCGCGGTCACGGCCGACCACGGCAGCGCGGCCAGTGCCGCGCGCAGCGCGACGAGCGTCGCACGCGCGTCGGCGAGCAGCGCATCGCGTTGCGCGCGCTGCGCGTGCTGCGTGCGCGCGGCAAGCGCGTGCCGGCGTGCGCGCCGCAGCCGCCGCAGCGCGTCGTCGTCCGTCTCCGTATCGATCAGCCGGTCGAGCGCTTCGACGAGCGCCTGCGCGTCGCGCAGCGGCGACAGCGCCCGGTTGACCGCGCGGATGCCGCTGTCGATCCAATCGGCGCCGGCACCGAGCGCCGGCCGGCCGAGCGCGAGCACCGCGCGCGTCCGGCGCAGCGACTTGCGCGCGAGATGGACGCCTTCGTGCACGCGCGCGCCGCGCCGGCCGAGGCCCGCGATCGCGTGTTCGAGCTCGGCGTCGGCGCCGGCGCGCAGCACGGCGCCGGGCGCGGGCCGCGCGGATCGCCGTGGAGTCGGGGTCGGAACCGTCATGGCATCGCGTCGCGAACGGACGTCGAGCTTAGCGCAGCGCTCGCACGGCGCATGCACCCGCCCGCGCACGCGGTCGCGCGCGTCGGCCCGCTGCTGCGGCGCGATCGAACGGCGGTCAGCCGTGCGGCACCGGCGCGCGTGCGCGCCGACGCCGTCGCCCGATTCGATTTCGATCGCCGCTCGGCGTCGCTGCTCCGGCCCGCGCGCCGAACGCGCCGCGGCTGCGTTCGTCGCCGACGTGCGGCGCGGCGCTGCGGCGTGCGCGATCTGGATCGGCACGGGTTTCCGCTTCGGCGATGCGCGCCGCGGCGACGGTTCGAGAGCCTCGCTGCCGCGTCGATCTGCTTGCCGATGCGGCCGGCCGCGCCGCACGGCGGATGCGCCGCCGAAGCGCGCCTGCGGCGGCACGTCGCAGCGGTCGCCGCGCTTGATCGCGATCAATTCGGCGCCGCCGCGCGCGGCCGACAATCGCGCCGCATCGAACGCTCAGGAGCTCTTGGATCATGAACAAACGCCTGCTTCCGCTCGCCGTCGCGCTGCTCGCCGGCATTCCGGCCGCCCACGCCGACGATGATTTCGGCAACTGGGAGGTCAAGTTCGGCGCGCACGACGTCGCGCCGAAATCGGACAACGGCCGGCTCGCCGGCGGCGCGCTGAAGGCCGACGTCGACGACGCGTGGAGCCCGACCGTGTCGCTCGAATACTTCTTCACGCGCAATCTCGGCCTCGAGGTGCTGGCCGCGCTGCCGTTCGAGCACGACGTCAAGCTCAACGGCGCGAAGGCGGCGACGGTCAAGGAGCTGCCGCCGACGGTCTCGCTGCAGTGGCATTTCATGCCGGGCGCGAAGGTCGACCCGTTCGTCGGCGTCGGCGTGAACTACACGCGCTTCTTCTCGATCGACGAGAAGCGTCCGCTGCGCGGATCGAAGCTCGATCTCGAAGATTCCTGGGGCGTCGCCGCGCACGCCGGCATCGACTTCGCGCTCGCCGAGCGCTGGACGCTGACCGTCGACGCGCGCTGGGTCGACATCTCCTCGGACGTCAAGGTCGACGGCGAGAAGGTCGGCAGCGTCGACATCGACCCGTTCGTCTACGGCGTCGCGATCGGCTACCGCTTCTGAACCTCGCGGCCGGCGCGCCGCGCCGGTCCGAGCCGGCGGATCGCGCCGGTCTGCGACGCGGTCACGCCATGCGGCCGACGTGCCGCCGCCGCCGCGGCTGGTCGGCCGCGCGACGCAGGCAGGCACCGGTGCGACGCGCGCCGCGATCGCGACGAATCGCTCGACGACGCCGCCGCGAAGGGCGTCGCGGCCGCCGTCCGCTCTCCGCACGCGCGTCACGGCGGCGTTCGGGCGCGAGCTTCCGCGGCGTCGTCGCAAACGGCTGCGGCCGCGCTCCGCGGTTCCGCGCCGCGCACGATCATGCGCACGACCACGGTCTCGATTCGCAATGTCCGGCGTGCGGTGCCGCGCGTTCCCGCGTGCGGCGACGCGGCGCGCCGCGCGGAGTGCGCCGCCATTCGCCTCGAGTCATCGTTTTCGAAGCGGGACGGCGACCGCCGCGCCGCGTTCATCGGATGCGTGCGCGTCGCGCCGGCTACCGCCGCGACCGGAGCGCGTCCGCGCCGGTGGCCGGCGCCGCGTCGTCGACGAGGCGCCATTCCGGACGCGCGAGCCCGTGCGCCTGGGCGAGGAC
>DASWOS010000170.1:0-13756 GCA_036398645.1 Dokdonella sp.
ACGTCGATGTCGGCGCGGAACGTCGCGATGCCGTTGTGCGGATGCGTCTCCGGGTACGTGTGCACCGTGATGTGGCTCTTGTCGAGGTGCGCGACGACCGCGTCGGAGATCACGTCCTTGCCGAGCTTGTCGACGACCGGATGCTCCGAGATCAGGATCGTGACCGACGCACCCTGCGGGTCGTAGTCCTGACGCGCGATGTTCAGGATGTTCGCGCCGATGATCTCGGCGACGTCGGTCAGGATCTGCGTCAGGCGGTCGGCGTCGTAGGCTTCGTCGATGTACTCGATGTAGCGCTGGCGCTGATCCCCGGATACCGCATAACAGATGTCATAAATGTTAAAGCTGAGCGCTTTCGTCAGGTTGTTGAAGCCCTGCAGCTGCAAGCGCGGGATCGGCTTCACCACGGCGTATCACCTCGGACGCAGGGCGACGAATCGAAGGGCGCGGATTATGGGCCATGCGGGCGTGGGACGGAACCGACCGGCGCGATACTCGGGCGCAGTCGCGAGGTGAAGGAATATACAATAAGATGCGAGCGCATCCGGCTTCGGCGGGCTCGCAAACGCGGGGGTCCCCGCGTTCCGCCTGGGGCGGCGCCCGCCGCGTTCGGATGCAAGGGGTCCGAGTGGAAGCTCAAGGCAAAATCGCCGACTTTCGTTATTCCCTGCAACGCGAAATCAACCGGGTCCAAGCGCCGCCGATGCTGACGCCCGATCGCGCCGCGATCGAGCGTTTTCTCGCGATGTGCCACCGCCGACGCTACGCGAGCAAGACCGCGATCATCCGACCCGGCGACTCGGCGAACATCCTCTACTACGTCATCGACGGCTCGCTGACGGTGTCCTCCGAGGACGAAGAAGGTCGCGAGCTGATCCTCGCGTACCTGAACCGCGGCGAGTTCATCGGTGAGATGGGGTTGTTCGTCGAGACGCCTCGACGCGAAGTCATGGTGCGCACGCGCACGCCGTGCGAGCTCGCCGAGATCGGCTACGAACGCATGTTCAACCTGTTCGAGGGGCCGCTGCGCGACGAGTGCCCGAAGATCCTGTTCGCGATCGGCTCGCAGCTGACGAACCGCCTGCTGCACACCTCGCGCAAGGTCAGCCGTCTCGCGTTCATGGACGTGACCGGACGCGTCGCGAAGACGCTGATCGACCTGACCGACGAGCCGGACGCGATGACGCATCCGAACGGCAAGCAGATCCGCATCTCGCGCCAGGAGATCAGCCGCATCGTCGGCTGCTCGCGCGAGATGGTCGGGCGCGTGCTGAAGCAGCTCGAGGAGCAGGGCATGATCGCGGTGTCCGGCAAGACGATCGTCGTGCTCGGCTCGCGCTGAGCCGACGCCGCGGACGCGGCCGCGCTGCGGTCGCGTCCGCGGCGCGCGCGCGTCGGCGCGCGACTCGGCGCGCCGTTCGCCTGCATGGCGCGCCGACGGGGTGCGCCGAGATCGACGCCGCGCGTGACCTGAACGCGCCGCCGCGGCCGCGAGCGCGGGCCCGCGCTCGCGTTGCCCGCGCGCGTCCGGGCGCGACGCCCATGCGTGCGCGGCGCCCTGCCGCGACGCTGCATCAACGCCACTCGACCGCGGACAGGCGGCGGCCGAGCCGCGCGGACGCGCGCGCGAGCGTCGCGCGATCCGGATTCACGAGCACGGCCGAGCGCGCCGCGGCGAGCACCGGCAGGTCCGCCGCGGAACCGCTGTAGACGACGTCCCACGGCGGCCGGATGCCGTGCAGGCCGAGCCGGCGCGCCTTCTCGACGCCGCGGTTGCTCGGCTCGATGCGCAGCCCGAAACGTGCCGCGACGAGCCGCGAGCCGACCAGCTCGATCGCGCCGAGGCCGAGCTCGTCGAGGACCGCGCGCGCGAGCGTCTCCTCGCATGCGGTCGCGACGACGACGCGGTCGCCGGCGTGACGATGCACGCGCAGCGCCGCGAGCGCGTCGCGCGAGAGCCGCCGCGGATCGTGCGCGAGCGCGCGGCCGAACGCGTCGGCGAGCTCGCGGTAGCGCGCCGCGCCGACGCCGAGCAGCAGCACGCGGACGAGCACGCCGCGCAGCCGGCGCCGTCCGCCCGGCAGCGCGAGCACCAGCATCGGCAGCGCCGCGAGCACGCGCCACGCGGAGCGCCGGCAGCGCGTGCGCACGAACTCCGCGAACGCGTCGCCGCGCACGAGCACGTGGTCGAAGTCGAACAGCACGAGCTTCGGCGCGGCCGCCGCGTGCGCGCCGTCGACGACGCTCTGCGTCACGGCGCTACGCCGGCGCCGCCGCGCCGAACAGGCGCGCGAGCTCGGCGCCGGGATCGGCCGCACGCATGAACGCCTCGCCGACGAGGAACGCGTCGATGCCGGCGGCGCGCAGCCGCGCGACGTCGTCCGGCGCATGGATGCCGCTCTCGGCGACCAGGCGGCGCGCGGTGCCGAGCCGGCGGCGCAGACGCAGGCTCGTCTCCAGCGAGGTCTCGAACGTGCGCAGGTCGCGGTTGTTGACGCCGATCAGCGGTGCCGGCACCGCGAGCGCGCGCTCGAGCTCGGCTTCGTCGTGCACCTCGACGAGCACGTCGAGGCCGAGCGCGGCCGCGCACGCGGCGAGCTCGCGCAGCGTCGCGTCGTCGAGCGCGGCGACGATCAGCAGGATGCAGTCCGCGCCGAGCGCGCGCGCCTCGTAGACCTGGTACGCGTCGATCGTGAAGTCCTTGCGCAGCACCGGCAGCGCGCAGGCCGCGCGCGCCTGCGCGAGGTACGCCTCGCTGCCGCGGAAGAAGTCCGCGTCGGTCAGCACCGACAGGCACGCGGCGCCGCCGGCCGCGTAGCTCCGCGCGATCGCGGCCGGATCGAAGTCCGCGCGGATCACGCCCCGTGACGGGCTCGCCTTCTTGACCTCGGCGACGACGGCGGCACGCCCGCACGCGATGCGCGCTTCGATCGCCGCGGCGAAGCCGCGCGCCGGCGCGAGATCGGCGACGCGTGCGGCGAGCTCCGCCTGCGGCGTGCGCGCACGCCGCTCGCGGACCTCCTCGGCCTTGCGCGCGAGGATGCGTTGCAGGATGTCGCTCATGGATCTCCGTGCCGAGATACGTGCGCGACGGCCTCAGCCGCCGCCGACTTCGCCGGCGAGCTGGCGCGTGACGCCGACGAACTCCTCCATCTTCGCCAGCGCGGCGCCGCGCGCGACGGCTTCGCGCGCGCGCGCGACGCCGGCGCCGATCGACTCGGCGACGCCGGCCGCGTACAGCGCCGCGCCGGCGTTCAGCAGCACGATGTCGCGCGCGACGCCGGGCGTGTCGTCGAGCGCCTCGAGCAGCAGCGTCTTCGACTCGGCGACGTCGGCGACGCGCAGGTTGCGGCTCGAGGCCATGACCAGGCCGAAGTCCTCCGGCTCGATCTCGTACTCGCGGACTTCGCCGTCGCGCAGCTCGCCGACCAGCGTCGCCGCGCCGAGCGAGATCTCGTCCATGCCGTCGCGGCCCCAGACGACGAGCGCGTGGCGCGCGCCGAGCCGCTGCAGCGCACGGACCTGGATGCCGACGAGGTCCGGATGGAACACGCCCATCAGCATGTTCGGCGCGCCGGCCGGGTTCGTCAGCGGACCGAGGATGTTGAAGATCGTGCGCACGCCGAGCTCGCGCCGGACCGGCGCGACGACCTTCATCGCCGGGTGATGGTTCGGCGCGAACATGAAGCCGATGCCGGTCTCGGCGAAGCACTGCGCGACCTGCGCCGGCGCGAGCTCGATCGCCGCGCCGAGCGCCTCGAGCACGTCGGCGCTGCCGGATTTCGACGACACGCTGCGGTTGCCGTGCTTGGCGACCTTCGCACCGGCCGCCGCGGCGACGAACATCGACGCGGTCGAGATGTTGAAGCTGTGCGCGCCGTCGCCGCCGGTGCCGACGATGTCGACGAAGTGCTCCGGCGCGCCGACGTCGACCTTCGCCGCGAGCTCGCGCATGACGCGCGCGGCGCCGGTGATCTCGCCGATCGTCTCCTTCTTGACGCGCAGCCCCGTCAGGATCGCCGCGACCAGCGGCGGCGAGACCTCGCCGCGCATGATCGCGCGCATCAGCTCGACCATCTCGTCGTGGAAGATCTCGCGGTGTTCGATCGTGCGCTGCAGCGCTTCCTGCGGTGAGATCGGCATGCTGGGTCCGTTGGGCGCGGCCGGCGTCGCCGCGCGGTCATTCCGACCTGCGACGATAGCGGATTTCGCGTGAATCGGGGGTCGTCCGCGCCGCGCTCACGCGGCTTTCGGCAGCGCCTGCGTCAGGAAGTTGCGCAGCAGGTCGTGACCGTGCCGGGTCAGGATCGACTCCGGATGGAACTGCACGCCCTCGACCGCGAGGCTGCGATGGCGCAGGCCCATGATCTCGTCGATCTCGCCGTCGTCGCCGAGCGTCCACGCCGACACCTCGAGCGATGCCGGCAGCGCGTGCTTGGCGACGACGAGCGAGTGGTAGCGCGTCGCCTCGAACGGGCTCGGCAGGCCGCGGAACACGCCGCGGCCGTCGTGATGGATCGGCGAGGTCTTGCCGTGCATGATCTCGCGCGCGCGCACGACCTCGCCGCCGTAGGCCTGCCCGATCGCCTGATGGCCGAGGCAGACGCCGAGGATCGGCACGCGGCCGCCGAAGCGCTCGATGACCGGCAGCGACAGCCCGGCCTCGTCCGGCGCGCCCGGCCCCGGCGAGATCACGATGCCGGCCGGCCGCAGCGCGGCGATCTCGTCGAGCGTGGTCGCGTCGTTGCGCACGACCTTCACGTCCTCGCCGAGCTCGCCGAGGTACTGCACGAGGTTCCAGGTGAAGCTGTCGTAGTTGTCGATCATCAGCAGCATCGGAATCCGCACTCCAACCGATTCGTTCATTCGTCGACCACCCGCCGCGCGATCGCGTCGCGACGCGCCCCGCACGGCGCGCGGCCGGCGGCCGCGGGCCGATCCCGGCCTGACGCGGCGCGAGCCAGCGTCGTCGACGCCTGCGTCGAAGCCGCGCGGCGGCGATCGGCCTAAGCGTAGCCGAGTTCGCAGCGCGCGCGGCACGCGCGCCGTCGCGGGCACTCGCCCGCTGGAGCGCTCGCGCCATGCCCGGGTGCGGCTCCGCGAACCTCGGTGCCACGCTTCGGCGCCGCAGCCTGAGCGCACTGCGCCTCGGCGGCCAAGCGAAGTCGCGCCATCATGCGCGGACGCGACGACGAGCGTCATGCACGCGAACCGATCGCCCGGCCGAACGCGACGCGGGCACGGATCGGCAGCGGCGGAACGCATCGGCCGGATCCGAGCGCGCCGCCGGCTTGCATCGCGGACACGGCGGGTTTACACCACTCGCCGTGCGGGGCGTCGATCGGCGCTCCGGAGTTCGGTTCTCGAGTCCTGACCCGTCATGGCGTCGTCTTCGTTCCGCTTCGGAACCTATCGTCTGAATCCTGCCCGCCGGGAGCTTCGCCGTGCGGGTAAGCCGGTCGGCCTTCCGGCGCGGGCCGTGAGCTGCATCGCATATTTGATCGAGCACCGCGACCGCGCCGTGAGCCGCGACGAGCTGATCGCGGCCGTCTGGCCACGCGTCGTCGTGAGCAACAACATCCTCGATCAAACCATCGCGCAGGCGCGCCGTGCGCTCGGGGATTCCGGCGACGAACGGCGCATGATCCGCACGATTCACGGGTTCGGCTATGCCTGGGGCATCGAGGTCGAATCGATCGACGCCGATGCCGCCGAGCCCGCGTCGCGAGCGGTCGCCGTGGCCGCCGCGGACGTCGAGCCGCCCGTGAATGCGGTCGAGGGCTCCGAAGGCGCGGCACCTCAGCCGGCCGCCGGCGTCGATGCGGCGGCGATCGAGCCGGTCGCGCACGCGCCGCCGACGCCGCGTTTCGGCACGCGGTGGCGGCTGTGGTCGGCATGCGGTCTCGTGTTCGCGGCCACGCTGCTGAGCGCGGCCCTGTTCCGCTCGCGCGGCGGCACGCATGCGCCGGCGAGAAAAGCGACCCTAGTCGTGCTGCCGGTCGCGGTCCCCGCCGGCGAACCTCAGGCGTGGATGCGTCTCGGCCTCATGGATGCGGTCGCCGAGCGCCTGCACGCGGACGGGCATCCGGTGATGCCGGTCGACAACGTCGTGGCGGTCACGGCCGGCACCGCGAACCCGTCGAAGAAGCAGCTGACCGCGCTGACCGACTCCGATCCGACGCGCGTGCTGATCCGCCCGACGGCCGAACGCATCGACGCGAACCGCTGGAAGGTCACGCTGGACGTCCGCCACGGCGACGCGTTCTCGAGCGGCGAAACCGGCGAAGCCGCCGAGGTGCTGACTGCGGCGCGGGTCGCGGCGGATCGGCTGTCGCTGCTTCTCGGCGTGGCGCCGCGGCCGGATCGAGTCGAGTCGCCGCAGAGCCTCGCCCTGCAGGAACAACTGCACGCCGTCGACGCGGCACGCCTGGAGAGCCGCGTCGACGACGCGCGTGCGCTGCTCGACATGCTGCCGCCCGCGCAGCGCGAGGAACCCGAAGCCGTGCTGATGCGCGGCTTCGTCGACCTCGCGGCCGGCGACTTCGCCGCGGCGCGCACCACGTTCGGCCGCCTGCTCGACGAGCATCCGCTGCAAACGTCCGCCTTCGTCGAAGCTCGCGCGCTGTGGGGAAAAGGCGTCGCGCTTTCGCACCTGTCCGAAGTCGAGCCGTCTATCGTGTGCTTCGACAAGGCTCTCGCGCTGCTCGAGCGAGACACGGCGAACGAACGCGACGACTGGCTCGGCCGCGTCTTCGGCGCACGCGGGCTCGCGCTGATGCTGCGTGACGACGCGCAGGCGTCGCTGGCCGATCAGGCGCGCGCCCGCACGTTGTTCGAGATGGTCGGCGACAAGGCTCGCCTCAGCGCGCTCGACAACAACGTCGGCTGGATGTCGCTGCAGCGGAGCCGATTCTCCGAGGCGCTGCCGATGCTCGAGCGCGCGGCGGCCGAGAGCGTCCCGCTCAACACGGTCAGCGTCGAGCTGCGCGCGCGCGTCGGCATCGTGCGCGCGAAGCTCGGCCTGCTCGATCCCGGCGGCGCGCTCGAGCAGGACGCGCGCATCGAGGAGCTGCTGCTGCGCGTGCCGGGCACGACCGTGCAGCACCTGGCGATCGGCTGGCGCATCCGTCTCCTGATGGCCAACGGCCGGCTGCAGGCGGCCGACCGGTGGGTCGACGTGCTGAGCCACGGCGCGGACCCTCCGGGCGAGGAGCAGCTCGCGCCGTGGGGCCTCGGTCTCGCCGCGCAGCGCGCCTACGCCGACGGGCGAACGCGAGAAGCGGCCGCGCTGGCGGCGCAGTCGATCGCGCGGGATTGGGGGACGAGCTACGACCCGCGCGAATATGCGCTGACGCTGCTCGTGCTGCTGCGCGCGCAACTCGCGCGCGGGGAGCGCGCGGCCGCGGCGGCGACGCTCGCGCAGGCCCGCGCCTGGACGCCGCCGGACACGATGACATCGGTCCCCTCGATCTACCGGGCTTTGCTCGAGGCCGAGGCTCAGGCCGGCGGCATCGGCGACGGCGACCCACGCGCGAACTTCGAACGCGCGCTCGAGCTCGCCGATGCCAGCCAGACGCCGGCGGACATGTTCGAAGTCTGCCGCGCCTACGCGGACCATCTGATCGCGGCCGGCGACCTCGCGGCGGCCGCCGAGGTCGTGGGACGTACGTCCGCCTGGTCGATCCGTGATTTCGACGCCGCCCTTCTGGAGGCGCGGCTCTATCACGCGCTCGGCAACGCGTCGCTCTCGAGATCGGCGCTCGCCCGGGCCGACGCGCTCGCCGGCGAGCGAAAAGCTCCGGCCGACCTCGAGACGAAGATGACCGGCGGTGTTTCGCCGTCCGCGGAGGCGGCGACCCAGCCCATGCAGACCCTGCGTTGAAGCCGCCGGCGCGCCTCCGTCCGCTCGATCGTCGTCGCCTCGACCGCCCGTGCTTCGGCAGTCCGCCGCCTGCCGCTGTGCGTGAGGACCGGCCGGGCGCGCAGCGGTTTCCGCGCGACGGCCGCCGCAGCGCCGCATCGAAGCGCGAGCTCCGGCCGATGCGCCGCACGTCCCGGATCAATGCGTTAGCACGAACGGCCGGTCGCGACTGCCGAGCCTCCCAAGAAACACATAAGAAAATCCGAAAGCTTGTCACCGGTGCGTTTCGCACTCTGAGCGGGTACGGACGGCACGCGCCGAACCGGCGACGCGACGCGCGGCGGGCGGCTGCCGGCCGGGCGCTTCCTGCGGATGCAGGCGGCGCGAACGTCGCGCGATGCGTCCTGTGTGGATGCGGATCGATCTCGAATCGGGAGTGTGCCGTGAAAAAGCTACGCGTCGTCGCAACAGTGGGGCTGGCGGGAGCGATGGGCCTGGCCCAGGCGGTCGCGCCTCCGGTCGCTCGAATCACGTCCGCGCGAAACGCGACGATACCGGCCCCGACCGGCCTCGTGCTGTACGACCAGATGACCGCGCCCGCTCCGGGCGCCGGCTACACCTCGCAGGACTTCGACGCGGCCAACGATCGCTACGACAACCAGCTGGCCGACGATTTCAGAGTTCCCGCCGGGGAGACCTGGACGATCGCAGGAGTCGACGTCGTCGGCTATTTCTCCGCCGACGGATCGCCGCCGGCCGCATTCAACGTCTACTTCTACGAGAACGAGCCGGCGAGCACCTTCGCGCCGCAGCAGCAATTCGATGTCGGCGCGAGCCCGTTCGCCACGGCGGCAGCCGACTTCAACGGCGACGGGCAGCCGGACGTCGCGACCGCGGATGCGGCCGACGGCACGGTGTCGCTGCTGCTCAACACCACCGTGCCCGGCGCGCCGGCGGCCAGCTTCGCCGATCGCCAGGCGTTCGCCGTCGGCGCGGTGCCGTACTCGGTCATCGCCGTCGACGTCGACGGTGACGGCAAGCCGGACCTCGTCGCCGCCAACGTCAACGACGACTCGGTCTCGGTACTGATCAACACGACCCCGGCGGGAGCCGCCACCGCCAGCTTCGCCGCGCATCGGGACTTCGCCGTCGGCGCGGCGCCGTTTTCGGTCGTCGCCGCGGACGTCAACGGCGACGGCAGGCCCGACCTCGTCGTCGCGAACCGCGACTCCGACACGCTCTCGGTCCTGCTCAACGACACGGTGACCGGCAGCACGACGGCGAACTTCGCTGCGCAGCAGGTATTCGCCGCCGGCGCGACGCTGAACGCGGTGACCGCCGCCGACCTCAACGGCGACGGCGCTCCGGACCTGATCGTCGCGAATCGCGACGGCAATACCGCCTCGGTGCTGGTCGACACGACCGTCGCCGGATCGAGGACCGTCAGCTTCGCGCCGCGCCAGGCATTCGGCACCGGAGCGAGCCCGTATTCGGTCGTCGCCGCCGACGTCAACGGTGACGGAACTCCGGATGTCGTCGTCGCGAACTGGGACGACGCGACCGCATCCGTACTGCTCAACACCACCGCGACGGGAGCACCGACCGCGAGCTTCGCCGCGCAGCAGGTGTTCGCGATCGGAGCGCAGCCGTTCACGATCATCAGCGACGACGTCGACGAGGACGGCATCCCCGATCTGCTCGTGGCGAACAGCGGCGGACCCGGCACGGCTTCCGTGCTGATCAACACGACCGTGCCCGGCAGCGCGACGGCGCGCTTCGCGCCGCTGCTGTCCTTCCAGGCGGGTTACGGCACGCACGGCATCTCCGCGATCGACGTGAACGGCGACGGCGCGCGCGATCTCGTCGTCGCGAACAACTTCGACGCCGACGTCTCGGTGCTGCTCAATACGACGTCGCCGTGGACCGGCCAGCCCGGCGCGCCGATCGGCGCGGAGCTCGGCCAGCCCTACAGCGGCGGCGCGGCCAGCGGCGATACCACGGTGATCACGCTCGCCGCTCCGGTCGCGTTGACCGCCGGCGCCTACTGGATGTCGGTGCAGGCGCGCGAGGATCTCGCGAACGGTCAATGGTTCTGGGCCGACGGCACGGCCCAGACGGCGAATCCGCCGGTCTGGCAGAACCCCGCCGACGGATCGCATGCGGGCTGCCTGTCGTGGACCCTTAAGCCGAGCTGCGGATTTCCTCCGGACACCTATCCTGCGCAGCTGTTTCGCCTGAGGGGCGACCGCAGCGGCGCGAGCGCGCCGACGATCGCGGTCGTGCCGGCGTCGTTGTCGTTCACCGTGCCGACCGGCACGGCCACCGCGAGCCAGCTGTCGGTGCAGAACGTCGGCGGCGGGTCGCTGACCTACCAGATCGCGGAAACGGCCTGCGCGGGCTCGAGCGACATCGCCTGGCTCGACGAGACGCCGGCGTCGGGAACGCTGGCGAGCGGCGTCGCGGCGACCTCGAGGATCGCCGTGGACGCGGCGGACCTGGCGCCGGGCAGCTACTCGGCGAACCTCTGCGTGACGAGCAACGACGCCGCGAATCCGCGCGTGACCGTGCCGGTGCGCCTGACCGTGACGGGCGGCGGCGGTGCGACCGCGGTCGTGACGTCGAGCGTCGGCGTTCCCGCCGGCGCGATCGACCCGTCGGGCGCGCAGACGGTCAACGTCGGCACGACGGCGACGTTCACGCTGACGCCGGCGTCCGGCTATCACATCGACGACGTCGGCGGCACCTGCGGCGGAACTCTCTCCGGCAACGTGTACACGACCGCGCCGGTGACGGCGGACTGCACCGTGATCGCGAACTTCGCGAGCGGCAGCAACGGCGTCGTCCGCTCGGGTCCGTTCGATCACGCCGTCGTCGATTCGGCCGACGGCACCTCGCTGAACGTGGTGACCGGCGCGTTCGACGACACCGGTCCGGCCAGCGGCGACTGGGACCTGATCTTCTGGGACAACGCAGGCTTCGCGTTCTGGGGCGTCAATACCTACACCGACCGCTTCGCGATCGACGCCGGCGGCAACGTGGCGGTGCTGCATGCCGGCGATACGGTCGGTCCGGCGTCGACGTTCAGTGCGGGCCAGTACGCGGGGTCGGCCGCCGGCTGGCTGGCCGGCACCGATGCCTACGCAGGCTACAAGTTCAATTGTGACGGTCGCCTGACCTATCCGGTCACGGGCGGCGTCTGCTACGGCTACGTGCACATCACGACGACCGGCCCGACCGGCTACCCGGCGACGATTCGCGACCTCGGCTTCGACGGCGACGGCGACGCGATCACGATTCCCGACGGTGGCGGCGGCGGCGGCGGCGAGCCGACGATCTCGGTCGCGCCGACCGCGCTGTCGTTCGCGCTGACCGCCGGCACGAGCGGCACCGACGCGCTGACGATCGGCAACGTCGGCGGCGGGCTGCTGACGTACGCGATCGCGGAGACGGCCGAAGCGTCGACGCCGCCGTCGAGCTACCTGACCTCGCGCTATGCGCATGCCTCGAAGCACGGCCGCGACACCGCGCGCACGTCCGACACGGTCGAGGCGAACCCGCGCGCCGGCAGCCGCGCGAGCGGCGCGCCGATCGCGCTCGGCGACACCTCGATCTCGGAGATGGCCGACAACACGCCCGGCAACCAGGGCGTGACCTGCGGCCAGACCGGCGTCAGCACCGCGGACAACAGCTGGTGGCGCCGCTACTACTTCGACGAGTTCCCGCAGGTCGGCGCGACCGCCACGATCCGAAGCGTGACGATCTCATCCGGCAGCAACGGGCCGAGCGGCTTCCCGGTCACGATCAACCTGTACACGACGCCGCACGGCGTCGCCGTCGACACGATCGACACGGCGCAGCTGACGTCGATCGGCAGCGGCACGGGCACGATCGACAGCGGCCTGCTCACCGCGACGATCCCGGTCACGGGCACGGTCGACGACACCGCCGCCGAAGACCTCGTCGTCGAGTGGCACACCGACGGCTTCGCCTCCGGCCAGTTCTTCCCCGGCGCGAACGCGACCGCGGAGACGCATCCGACGTTCCTGTCCTCGGAGGCGTGCGGCATGCCGACGCCGACGCCGGTCGCGCAAATCGGCTTCCCGAACTTCCATCTCGTCGAGGTCGTGACCCTCGGTGCGGGCGGTCCGCCGCCGACCGGCTGCCGGAACCCGGCCGACGTGCCGTGGCTGCGCGTCACGCCGAGCTCCGGCTCGCTCGCCGGCGGCACGACGGCGGTGTCCGAGGTCACGGCCGATGCGTCGAGCCTGTCGCCCGGAACGTACTCGGCCGGTCTGTGCGTGACGAGCAACGATGCGGCGAACCCGCAGGTGACGGTGCCGATCAGCCTGATCGTCGCGCCGGACACGAGCGATCCGTGCCGCGCGGCCGATACGATCTTCTGTGACGGCTTCGACGGCAGCGGCGACGCGCGCGCGCAGCCGGTCGTCGACTCGAGCTTCGAGGCGGCGTCCGCGAATGCCGGCTCGGAGGCCGGCTGGCAGAGCGAGGACACCGCTTCGAACGGAGACGGCGGTACGGTGCTCTACTCCGCGTCGCGCGTCGGCATCGCCGCGCGCACCGGCGATCGCGCGGCTTGGTTCGGCGGCTGGGGCCGCGGCGCGGAGACGCAGCTCGTGTCACAGACCGTGGCATTGCCGCAGCAAGGACCGCTGTACCTGAACTACTGGCGATTCACCGCCGCGGCGCCGGACGTGCCGGCGGCGCTGGTGGTCACGCTCGACGGGACGGCCCTGCAAACGACGGATCTGAGCACGACGACGGACGCCGGCTACGTGCCGCAGTCGATCGACGTCGGCCGCTACGCGGACGGAAAGTCGCACCGGATCGAGCTGAGCTACGCGTACGACGGCAGCGGAACCACGGACGGGAGCACGTTCGTCGACGACGTGACGATCGACAGGACGCCGCTGTCGTCGGCCGACGCCGCGGCGCGGATTCCGTAGCGACTCGACGTGGACCGCACGAGGATCGATGCGGCCCGCAGCATCGCGGCGCCGCGGCGGCCGTTGCGCGCCGCGACCGCGTGCGTGCGCGCCGCGGACGAACGCGCGGCCGCCGCAGGAGCGTCGCTCGGGCGCGCGTTTCCGATCGCGTGTGGCACCGACGCCGCGTGCGGCTAGCCGGCCGGCGCGGTCGTGCCCGCGTCGACGCGCGCGAAATAGCGCGACAGCCCGTCGACCGACTCGCACATGCTGCGCGCGATCTCGCGCTCGCCCATGATCGCCGCGTCGGCGCCGGCCTCGAGCAAGTACGCGACCTCGTCGTCGGAATGCGCGCGCGCGAGCACCGCGAGGGCCGGGTTCAGCATGCGCGCGTGGCGGATGATCTGGCCGGACTCGAGCGCGTTCGGGATCGCGACGAGCAATGCGCGCGCGGTCGCGGCGTTCGCGGCGACGAGCGCGTCCTCGGCCGCCGCATTCGCCAGCACGCCGGCCAGGCCGGCCGCGCGTGCCGCGTCGACGCGGTCGCGATCGGATTCGATCAGCGCGAGCACGTGGCCGGCCTCGTGCAGCCTGCGTCCGACCCGTTCGCCGACGCGGCCGAAGCCGACCAGCACGATGTGCCCGGCGCTCGGCACCGGCGGACCCGGCGCGCGCTCGGCGGGCCTCGTGGCCCCGGCGGCCGCGCGGCGGCGCTGCCAGCGGTCGAGCGCGACGAACAGCAGCGGGTTCACCACGATCGACAGGATCGCGCCGGCGAGGATCAGGTCGCGGCCGTCCTTCGTCAGCAGGCCGAGCGCGACGCCGAGCCCGGCCAGGATGAACGAGAACTCGCCGATCTGCGCGAGGCTCGCCGCGATCGTCAGGCCGACGTCGAGCGGGCGGCCGAACACGCGCACGATCGCGAGCGCGGCGAGCGACTTGCCGAGCACGA
>DASWOS010000171.1:0-5611 GCA_036398645.1 Dokdonella sp.
GCCGCTGGTCGAGAACGCGATCCAGCACGGCATCGGCAAGCACGTCGGCTCCGACTGCGTCGAGGTCGAGAGCCGGCGCGAGGGCGACAGCCTCTGCCTCGAGGTGCGCAACCGCAACAGCGCGCCGGACGCGTCGGCCGAGTCGCTGCGCCGGCGCGGCATCGGGCTCGCGAACACGCAGCTGCGCCTGCGCGAGCTGTACGGCGACGCGGCGCGCTTCGCGCTCGATCTGTGGTGGCCGCGCGGCGTCGCGTGCCGGCTGCGCATCCCGTACCGACGCATCGAGGCGCCGGCCGCCGGCGCGGAGCGCGCGATCGCATGAGCATCGGCGCGCTCGTCGTCGACGACGAGCCGATCGCGCGGCTCGCGATCGTGCGCCTGCTCGAGGCGGACGCGGAGATCGACCTGCTCGGCGAATGCGGCGACGGCGCGTCCGCGGTCGCGGCGATCCGCAGCCGCGCGCCGGACCTCGTCTTCCTCGACGTGCAGATGCCGGCGATGACCGGCCTCGACGTCGTCGCCGCGATCGGCGCCGAGCGCATGCCGGCGACCGTGTTCGTGACCGCGTACGAGCACCACGCGGTGCGCGCGTTCGAGGCGAACGCGGTCGACTATCTGGTCAAGCCGTTCGGCCGCGAGCGCTTCGCGCGCACGCTCGGCCGCGCGAAGGCGCGTCTCGCCGCGGCGCGGCGCGACGCGTCGGCCGAGGTGCTGCGCGCGCTCGACGAGCTGCGCCGCCGCGGCACCTATCTCGAGCGCATCCCGGTCCGCGTCGACGAGCGCATCGTGCTCGTGCCGGTCGACGACGTGGTCTGGATCAAGGCGCGCCGCAACGTCGTCGAGCTGCACGACGGCCGCCGCGTGCACGAGCTGCGCGAGACGATGACCGCGCTCGCCGCGCGGCTCGATCCGGCGCGGTTCGTCCGCGTGCACCGCTCGGCGATCGTCAACGTGCGCCGCGTCGCGGCGATCCATCCGTGGTTCAATGGTCACCACGTCGTCGTCATGGACACCGGCCAGCAGCTGCGCATGAGCCGCTACCAGCACGAGAGCTTCCTGAAGCTCGCGACGCTGCGCGGCGCCGACGCCGCGCGCTGATCGCACGGCGCGGCACGCATCGGCTCGGCTCGATCGCGCCGGAGCGGCGCGCTACGCTCGGCGCATGTCCCGCCCGATCTTCCGCTTCGCCGGCTTCCGCCTCGACATCGCCACGCGCGAGCTCAGCACGGACGCCGGCCCCGTCGGCGTGCCGCCGCGCAGCTTCGACTGCATCGCCTACCTGATCCGCCATCGCGACCGCGCGGTCGGCCGCGACGAGCTGGTCTCGGCGGTGTGGGGCAGGACGAGCGTGTCGGACACGGTGCTCGGCAAGGCGATCCTGTCCGCGCGGCGCGCGCTGTCCGACACGGTCGACGAGCCGCGCTTCATACGCACGGTGTCGCGGTACGGTTATCACTGGATCGCGCCGGTCGTCGACGATGCGAGCGCCGTCGGCAACGCTGCCGAGCCCGACGCGCCGGCGCATGCGGCCGCGCCCGTCGTCGCGGCGGCACCGACCGTCGCGGCCGCGCCGGCGCGACGGCCTTCGCTTCGGTCGCGTCGCGCGCGCGTGCTCGCCGGCGCGCTCGGCGCGGCCGTGCTCGCGCTCGGCGCCGGCGCGCTGGCGCTGCATCCGGCGTCCTGGCGGAGCGGCGCGCCTGCGCCGACCGCACCGGCCGCCGCGGCGCCGGCGCCCGCGCCGACCTGGAGCGCCGCCGTGCTGCCGGCCGCGGTCGATGCGCGCAGCGAGGACGAATGGCTGCGGCTCGGCTTGATGGATCTGGTCGCCGTGCGCCTGCGCGAAGCCGGCATCGCGACGATGCCGAGCGAGGCGTTGCTGCGCCTCGTGCACGCCGGCGATGCCGACGACGCGATCGCGCGCCGGCTGCGCGAGGCCGCGCAGGTGCAGCAGGTGGTGGCGCCGTCGCTGCGCCGGAGCGGCACCTCGTGGATCGTCGCGCTCGCGCTGCGCCGCCCCGAGGGCGTGACGGTCGCCGTCGAGGAGCGCGGCGTCGACGCGATCCGCACGGCGCACGCGGCGGTCGATCGCCTGCTCGAGCGCCTCGGCCAGACGCCGTCGGCGCACGCCGAGGAGACGCCGTCGTTCGAGGAGCTGCTGCAACGGATCGAAGCCGCGCGCCTCGCCGACGATCTCGACGGCGTGCGCCGGCTGATCGCCGCCGCGCCGCCGGCGCTGGTCGCGCGCCCGGAGCTGCGCCTGCGCCTCGCCCAGGTCGACCTGCGCGCCGGCCGCGTCGCCGACGCGAGGCGTACGCTCGACGGATTGTTCGAGGTCGTCTCCGCGGAATCGGCGCCGGCGCTGCGCGCGCAGGTGCTGTACGCGCGCGGCACCGCGTTGCTGCTCGACGGCGATTTCGCCGGCGCCGGCGCGGCCTACGACGAGGGCGTCGAGCTGGCCGAGCGCGGCGCGGACCCGGCCACCGCGGCCCGCCTCTACATGGGCCGCGGCAATCTCGCCGCGTTGCGAGGTCGCTACGAGGCGGCCGCGTCCGACCATGCGCGTGCGCGCGTCGTGTTCCAGCTCGCCGGCGACGCGTTCACCACGTTCTGGCTCGACGCGAACGAGGGCGCGCTGCAGAACCGTCTCGGTCGACCCGCCGCCGCGCTGCCGCTGCTCGCGCGCGCGGAGCGCCATTTCGAGCGCTTCGACGTCTACGACGAGCTGGTCGCCACGCAGGCGAACGAGGTCGTGTCGTACCTCGATCTCGCGCGCCCGGCGGACGCGCTCGCCGCGAGCGGTCGCGCGCTGCCGTACCTCGAGCGCGTCGCCGATGCGTCGCGCCGGCGGCTCGTGCTGCTGCGCCGCGCGATGGCGCTGGCCGCGAACGGGCGCAGCGCGGAGGCGCGCGCGACGCTCGCGGACCTGCTCGCCGCGGCCGACGCGCGCGACGAGGCGGCGACGCGCGCGGCCGCGCACGCGCTGCTCGCGCGGCTCGCGTTCGACGAGGGCCGCGCGCAGCTCGCGCTCGACGAAGCGCAGCACGCCGGCGAGGGGCCGGTCGCGGCAGAGGACGCGCACGCGCGCGCGGCGGCTTGGCGCGTCGAGCTGGACGCGCTGCGCTCGCTCGGGCGCGAAGCCGAGGCCGAAGCGGGCGTGCGCGCGTTCTCGCGGTGGGCGGCGCAGGGCGGCGACAGGGTCGCGGCGCAATGCGCGAGCCTCGCCGTCGCCGAGCAGGCCTCCGCGTCCGGCGCGACCGACGTCGCCGTGCGTGCGTTCGAAGCCGCGCTGCAGCAGGCGGTCGCGCTCGACCTGCCGCGCGCGACGATCGACACCGCGGCCGCCTACGCCGACGTCCTGATCCGCGCCGGCCGCACCGCACGCGCGATCGAGGTGGCCGGCGGCGTCGCCCGCTACGCGGACCAGGACTACGCGAGCGCCGCGCTGCAGGCGCGGCTCTATGCGGCGCTCGGCCGCCGCGACGCCGAGGCGCTCGCGCGCGAGCGCGCGAACCGTCTCGCCGGCGAGCGCGCGCCGTCCGGCGCCGTTCCGTAGCCGGCCATCCGCGTGCCCGGCAGGCGGCCCGCGTTCGCGCCGCCGCCTCCGCACCCGCCGACGAAACCGACGGTATCGCGCGTACTTGCGTGCGCGGAATGCGACCGGAACGCGATCGGAACGCCAGCGAAACGCGCCGGCGTGGCCGCGCCGGCGCCCGCGGTCACAATCGGTGCGGCCAGGCGTGGCGCGGGCCCGATGCGTCCGTGCCGTCCGCCCCTTTTCCGACGACGAGGTCCCGATGCGAACGTCCTTCTTCCGCCGCCTGCCGCTGCTCGGCGTCCTCGCCGGCGTCCTCGCCGGTCCTTCCGTACCGAGCGCACGGGCCGCGTCGCCGGCGGCGCCGAACGACACCGAAGCGGTGCTGTACACGTTCGAGGCGCCGGACTTCACGCTCGGCGAGCTCGACGGCCAGCAGGGCTGGACCACCGACTGGGACGGCGACTATTCGATCACGGACGTGAATCCGTACGCCGGTGCGCAGCACCTGCGCGTCACCGTCAGCGCCACCGGCTTCGGCTCGGCCGCGTTCAGTCCCACGCTGATGGGCGTGGGCGCCGGCGCGTATTCGATCGCGTCCACGCGCATCGCGATCCACAACTCCGGCACCGGCTCGGACATGATCGTCGCGGCGCTCAGCGCGGCCGCCAACGGCTACAACCCCGCGGGTCCGCTGCCGGTCACGCGCGTCCGCTTCGCCGTCGACGGCACGATCACCGCGCTGCAGCCCGGCACCGTCTGGGCACCGACCACGGGGACGATCGCCGACACCGCCTATCACGAGCTCAAGGTGATCGCCGCCAACGACGGCAGCGGCACGATCGAGCTCTGCCTCGACGGCGAATCGATCTTCACCGGTCTCAGCATCGCGGCGACGACCGGGACGGCTTCGTTCATCGATTCGTTCGGGCTGTTGTCGTTCATGCCCGACGGCTCGGTCGGCAGCACCGCCGACTTGGACGACATGCGCATCGTCGACGCCGACGCCGGCCGCTGCGCGGACGCCGCGGCGTGGAACTTCGACGGCGTCGACGCGCCGGCGCTGCCGACCGGCTGGTCCACCGATGCGGTCGGCGCCGGCACGCCATGGGAGACCGAGAGCGACAGCGCCGACAGCGCGCCGAACGCGGCCCGCGCGCAGGCCGCCGGCGCCGCCGGCGAGGCGAGCCTCTACAGCGCGCCGGCGACCGTCGACGCGGTCGGCGGCACGCTCCGCTTCCGCCACCGCTGGAATCTCGAGAGCGGCGCGGACGGCGGCGTGCTCGAGCTTTCGATCGACGGCGGCGCGTTCGTCGACGTCGAGCAGGCCGGTGGGCACTTCCTCGAAGCCGGCTACAACGGCAGCCTCGACGGCGCGACGAATCCGCTCGGCGCGCGCACGGCGTGGACCGGCGCGCAGGCCGATTTCGCGACGACGAGCGTCGAGCTGCCGGCCGCTGCGGCCGGACACGAGGTGCGCTTCCGCTGGCGGCTCGGCACCGGCGCCGGCGGCAGCGTCGACGGCGACGCCGGCTGGTGGGTCGACAGCGTGACGCTCGCGACGCGCGAGCTGCCGACGCGCCCCGAGGCCGCGGTCGCGCCGGCCTCGATCGAGGTGACGGTCGAGCAGGGCGCGGCCGCGGCCGCGACGTTGTCGATCGCGAATCTCGGCGGCGGCACGCTGACTTATGCGATCCCCGGCCTCGACGCGCCGCCGGCGAGCGCCGCCGCGCCCGCGGCGTCGCTGCCGGCCGTTCCCGCCGCGGACGTCCCGCGCGCGTTCACGCGCGGCGCGCGCGTCGCCGCCGGCCTGCGCGGCCGCACCGTTCCGCTCGGCGCGGGCGCCGGCATCGACTTCGCGCAGATGGACGACGCGACGCCGGTCGCGCCGAACAGCCTCTCCTGCGGCGTGCCCGGCGTCAGCACCGACGCGAACAGCTGGTGGCGGCGCTTCTATTTCGACGAGCACAGCCGCATCGGCGCGAGCGCGCGCATCGATTCGGTCACGATCGCGTCGGAGTCCGGGCCGGACGTGCCGGTCACGATCAACCTCTACACGATCGCGCACGGCGACGCGCC
>DASWOS010000172.1:0-1520 GCA_036398645.1 Dokdonella sp.
TGCGCAGCGAGCGCCCCGCGCAGCGCGTTGGCGATCGCCTGGTTGCTGTTGAAGGCCTCGGAGCCGCCGCGCAGCAGCACCACGTTGCCGGCGAAAAAGCACAGCGCCGCCGCGTCGGCCGTCACGTTCGGACGCGCCTCGTAGATCATCGCGATGAGGCCGAGCGGAATGCGCACGCGTTCGACCGCCAGGCCGTTCGGGCGCGTCTCCCGCCGCGTGACCTGGCCGACCGGATCGGGCAGCCCGGCGACCGCGCGCACGCCCGCGGCGACCGCCGCGAGGCGCGCCTCGTCCAGGCGCAGGCGATCGACCAGCGCGGCGCTGCGGCCAGCCGCACGCGCGGCATCGACATCGAGCGCATTCGCCGCCAGGATCGCCGCGGATTGTTCTTCCAGTGCCGCCGCCATCGCGTTCAACGCGGCGCGCTTCTGCGATGTCGTCAACGCCGCGATCGTCGCGCCGGCGGCGCGCGCTGCGAGCGCAAGGTCGCGTACGGATGCGGTTGCGCTCACGTCGTCGCCTCCGCCAGCGCGACCAGGTCGTCGCGCCGGATCACCGTGTCGCCGTAACTGAAACCGAGGATCGCCTCGATATCGCGCGTGTGGCGGCCGGCCAGCCGACGCACTTCGTTGGCCGCGTACTGGCACAAGCCGCGCGCGACGGCGTGCGCCGTGTCGCTGTCGACGGCAACGATCTCGACGATGTCGCCACGCATGAATTCGCCGTCGACGCCGACGATGCCGCCCGGCAGCAGCGAGGCGCCGCCGAGCATCGCGCGCGCGGCACCGGCATCGACACGGATGCGTCCGCCCGAACCCGGCGCGTGCCGCAGCCAGTATTTGCGGGCAGCCAGCCGCGTGCCCGACGCCGCGAACCGCGTACCGCAGAAGCGGCCTTCGGCGAGCAGGGCGACCGCGTGCGCATCGGCGCCGTTGAACAGCACCGTCGCGATGCCGGCATTGGCGGCCTTGGTCGCGGCCTCCAGCTTGGTGCGCATGCCGCCGGTGCCGACCGCGCTGCCCGCCTCGCCGGCCATCGCCAGCACGGCCGGCGTGATCGCCTCGACCGCATCGATCGGCAGCGCGGCCGGATCGCGCTGCGGGTGTGCGCTGTACAGACCATCGACGTCGCTGGCGATCAGCAGCAGATCGGCGTCGACCAGCGCCGCGACGATCGCTGCCAGGTTGTCGTTGTCGCCGAGCTTGAGTTCCTCCACCGCGACCGTGTCGTTCTCGTTGATCACCGGCACCGCGCCGAGGCGCAGCAGTTCGAGCAGCGTGTTGCGCGCATTGAGATAGCGCCGGCGGTTGCGCAGGTCGTCGTGACTCAGCAAGACCTGCGCGGCGGGCACATCGAGCAGCCCTTGCCAGAGACCGACCATGCGCGTCTGGCCAAGTGCCGCCAGCGCCTGGCGCAGCACCAGCCCGCCGCTGCGCCGCAACTCGGCCGGTACGCGCGCGCGGCCTGCGGCGACCGCGCCGGACGAGACCAGCACGACATCCTTGCCGGCCGCGCGCGAG
>DASWOS010000173.1:0-3168 GCA_036398645.1 Dokdonella sp.
ATCACAAGCGACTGCTGGGGCCGATCGGGCACGTCCCGCCAGCGGAAGCCGAAGCGGCTTACTATCGGCAGCAAGCCGGTCAGGCCAAGGCCGCCTGACTCAAACCAAACGGCCTCCAAGAAAGCCGGGGCGGTTCACCCGAACTCAGGGCGGACTTCCTTGCGCCATGCGATCGCCGACGGTCGCCGATCTCACAGGTGTGCACGCATCGCTGCTTTCCGTGCAGTTTGCCTAGCACGAGACCGTCAAGGCGCGCCAGGCCGTGTCCTCGGCTGCGCCTGCGGGCCACACCAACCCTGCGCTTGCCTCCTTGACGGCGCCCGTCCGCGCGCTCCTGACCGTCGCGGGCGATGAACTCAGGAAACGTCACGCGGACGACGAGCGCCGGCAGTGGACGAAGAAATGGGGCTCACCCGAGCGGCGGAGACCTCCGATTCGATCCGCCCGCCGGTCCTCGCGAAGCCGAGCCCGCCTCACGAGCGTTGCCCAAGAGACGATAGGCGAGCGCCTCGTGTTCGGCCCCGCGCGCACGAATGGCCGCTTCTTCGCGTCGTCGTGGAACGGCACGGCGCCGTTCCCCGAGCGCCCGCTCCGCGTCCGCCGGCGACGCGCTCGCGACCGGAGCTCGGCCGCGGCGCGCGCCCGTGACGGCACCATTCATCGGACCCGCACTACCTTGCGCACCGGGCAGCATCGAACTCGAGGTGCGATCGCGTGAACGGTTGTCGAGCAGGGGACAGGGCGGCTTCGTCGCGCTGCGGCCGGGTTTTCCTACGATCTCGCCCGCGAAGTCGCGCGGCATCGTTCGAGCCGGCGAGATGAGCGCGTCCGAGGCAACGGAGCCGGGCGCCGCGGAGTTGTATCGGCGCGGCGCGGCCTGGCTGACCGCGGTCCCGACGCTGCCGCTGCCGGGTTCCGGAGCGACGCTGGAACGTTGGCGTCGCCTCGCCGAGCTCGGCGCGGAGGACGTGTGCCTGGCGAAGCTGCTGGAGGCGCATTACGACGCGCAAGCGATCCTTGCCGAACTCGGCGAGCGCGACGTGCGGCCGGGTCAACGATGGGCGGTCTGGGCGGCCGAGCCGCCGTCGGCGCAGGTGGTCTATACGCCGGTGTCGGCCGACGCGGGCGTCCTGCACGGTACGAAGGCGTGGTGCTCGGCTGCCGACTGGGTCACGCATGCGCTGGTGACGGTCCGGGACGGCGAGCAGCGGCGACTGGTCAGCGTCGAGCTGCGGCAGGCCGGCGTCGGTCCGGCCGCACGGGAATGGGCTGCGGTCGGCATGGCGCGGATCGTCAGCGGACCGTTGTCGTTCTCCGGCGCGCGGGCGCGAGCCGTCGGCGCGCCCGGCGCCTATCTCGCGCGTCCGGGTTTCTGGCACGGCGGTGCGGGCATTGCAGCCTGCTGGTTCGGCGCGGCGGCGGCGGTGGCCGACACGCTGCGCGCGGCAGCCGGCCTCGGTGACTCGGCACATGCGCTGGCGCATCTCGGACGGATCGACGCCCAGCTGTCCGCGGCGGCTGCGCTGCTGCGCGAGACGGCAGCGCTGATCGATCGCGAACCGGAGCAGGCGCACCGCCACGAGGTCGTGCGCTTGCGCTCGTTCGTCGAACGCGCGGCGGCGGACGTCGTCGACCGCGTCGGCAGGGCGCTCGGTCCCGGACCGCTGTGCCAGGACCGCGCCCATGCGCTCCGCTGCTCGGATCTGTCGGTGTTCGTCCGGCAGAGCCATGCCGAGCACGATCTCGAAGCGCTCGGCCGCGAGGTCGTCGAGCAGGGCAGTGCGCCGTGGAGGCTGTGACGGCGCGCCGGATCGCAGGCCGCGGCACCGCGGAGTCGCGCTGGCTGCGCTCGTCCTGGGTGCGGCGCATGCCGCGGACCGACGCCTCGGCGCTGCTGGACGGCGCGGGCAGGCTGGTCGTCGTCGCTCCGCATCCGGACGACGAAGTGCTCGGATGCGGCGGACTGATGAAGCTGGCCAGCGGCTGCGGACGAGAGATCCTGGTCGTTTCGGTCAGCGACGGAGAACATTGCTGTCCCGGCGATCCGTTCTGGACGCCGGAACGGCTGCGCCGGGCCCGCCGCCGGGAGCTGGACGCGGCGCTCGCGGCGCTCGGCCTCGGCGCGGCGCGGACGCTCGCGCTCGGCGTCGACGACGGAGGCGTGCTCGATTCGCTCGCGCGCGTCGCCGAGCAGCTGTCACAGCAGTTGCGAGCCGGCGATCGGGTGCTCGCGACGTGGGCGTGCGATGGGCACCCGGACCACGAAGCCTGCAGCCGCGCCGCGCGCATCGCCGCCGATGCCCGCGGCTGCCGGTTGCTGGAGTATCCGGTCTGGGGCTGGCATTGGGCCGAGCCGTCGTCGCCCGAATTGAACGCCGTGCGAGCGTGGCGGCTGGATTTGCCGGACGACGTCCTATCCGCCAAATCCCGTGCGATCGCGTGTTTCGCGACGCAGACCGGCGACTGCCAGCCGGCCGTCGCGGTACCGGTGCTTCCGCCGCACGTACGGCGCCGTTTCGAGCGGCCTTTCGAGGTGTTCTTCGCATGACGACGACGGTCGAGGCCGACTATTTCGAGACGCTCCACGCCGCGCGTCCCGATCCGTTCGGTCTTCGCGGCAGCTGGTACGAGCAGCGCAAGCGCGAGGTCCTGCTCGCCGCGCTTCCTCGCCGTGCCTATCGGGACGCGTGGGAAGTCGGCTGCTCGAACGGCGAACTCAGCGCCGCGCTCGCGCCGCGCTGCGAGCGGCTGCTGGCCACCGACGCATCGGCTCACGCGGTCGCACATGCCGAGGCGCGGACGCGCGACCTGCCGCAGGTCCGCGTCCGGCAGGCGCAGCACCCGCGCGATTGGCCGTCGGGCACGTTCGATCTGATCGTCTTCAGCGAGATCGGCTACTACCTCGACGTCGCGACGCTCGAGGAAACGATCCGCCGCTTCGCCGGCTCGCTCGTTCCGGACGGCACCTTCGTCGCCTGTCATTGGCGGCACGCGTTCGCGCCGGCCCCGCTCGACGGCGACCGGGTCCACGCGCGGCTCGACGCGAACCTGCCGTGGCCGCGGATCTTTCGCTACGTCGACGCGGACTTCGTGCTCGACGGCTGGAGCGGCCGGCGCGACTCGATCGCGCAGCAGGAAGGCAAGCGATGATCGCGGTGCTGATCCCGG
>DASWOS010000174.1:0-8171 GCA_036398645.1 Dokdonella sp.
GGCGATGCGCTGCTCGAAGGCCTCGAGCAGTGGTGCCGCGCGGCCGAGGCTTCCGGCATCCGCGCGCTGGAGAAGTTCGCCGCGCGCCTGCGCGGCTACCGGCTCGCGCCGCAGCGGGCCGAGCGCGCCTGATCGGCTCGACGGCATCGCCGCGCGCAGCGCGCGTGCCCAGCCTGCGCGCGACGCATCGCGGCGAGGGCGACGCCCGCTGACGCGATGCAACCGCGGCCGCGGCCGATCGGCGAAGGACTCGTCGACTCCAGCCATCGCGGGCAGCGCCGGCGCGACTGCGCAAACGCGACGCGAGCCGAGGCGCGATCGCTTCGTCGAATCACCGGCCGACGCAGGCGCAGCGCACCGCCGCCGCTCGCGCGTCGGCTCCACAACGGGAAACGGAATTCGGCGTCGCGCTCACTCGCCCGACCGGCGGACGGTTCGGCATCGGGCCGCGCTCGCGGCCGGCGAGTCCGCGAACGCGAATCGACCGCTCGCTTTGCGCACGGCGTCGCCTGCCGCGATCCGGCCGATGGCGCGCGCCGGCGCGTCGATGCATCCCTGAACCGGCGCGCGCCGCTGCGATGCGCCGCGCGCGACAGCCGGCGCTCCCGTGCAAGCGCCATAGCTGCGATCATTGCGCATGACTTCGTTTGCCGATTTCCCGCTTTCCCCCGCCCTGCTGCAGGCGCTCGACGGCCTGGGCCATGCGACTGCGACGCCGGTGCAGGCCGCGAGCCTGCCGGCGATCCTGGCCGGGCGCGACGTGATCGCGCAGGCGCCGACCGGCAGCGGCAAGACCGTCGCGTTCGCGCTCGGGCTGCTGCAGCGGCTCGATCCGGCGCTGGTCAAGCCGCAGGCGCTCGTGCTGTGTCCGACGCGCGAGCTCGCCGACCAGGTCGCCAAGGCGATCCGCCGGCTCGCGAGCGCGATCCCGAACCTGAAGGTGCAGCTCCTGACCGGCGGCGTCGCGCTCGCGCCGCAGCTCGCCTCGCTGCGCAAGGATTCGCACGTGGTCGTCGGCACGCCGGGCCGCGTGCAGGAGCTCTCGCGCAAGCACGCGCTCGCGCTCGGCCAGGTGCGCACGCTCGTGCTCGACGAGGCGGACCGCATGCTCGACATGGGCTTCGAGGCGCCGATCCGCGAGATCGTCGGGCGCACGCCGCCGCGCCGACAGAGCCTCTTGTTCTCGGCGACCTACCCGGATGCGATCCGCGCGATCGCGCGCGATCTGCTGCGCGATCCGCTCGAAGTGACCGTGGCCGGCGCCGCCGAGACGCCGACGATCGAGCAGCACTTCGTCGAGGTCGAGCTCGCGCGCAAGCCGGACGTGCTGCTCGCGCTGCTGCGCGAGCATCGTCCGGAGTCCGCGGTGGTGTTCTGCAACACGCGCCGCGACGTCGACGACGTGACCGCGGCGCTGGTGCGCGCCGGCGTCGGCGCGCTGACGCTGCACGGCGACGTCGACCAGCGCGACCGCGACGAAGTGCTGGTGCGCTTCGCGAACCGCAGCTGCCGCGTGCTGGTCGCGAGCGACGTCGCCGCGCGCGGGCTCGACGTCGAGAACCTCGCGATGGTCGTCAACTACGAGCTGCCGCCGGACGCCGACGTCTACCTGCATCGCATCGGCCGCACCGCGCGCGCCGGGCGCAGCGGGCTCGCGTTGAGCCTCGTCACGCCGCGCGAGATGCCGCGCGCGCTCGAGCTGGAGGCGCGCAGCGGAGCGCCGCTGCGCTGGGCGCCGGCGCGCGCGACGAACGCGGCGGACGCGAAGGCCGACGGCGCGCTCGCCGCCGCGATGGTCACGCTGCGCCTCGACGCCGGGCGCACGGACAAGATGCGCCCCGGCGACATCCTCGGCGCGCTGACCGGCGACGCCGGGCTGCCGGCCGAGGCGGTCGGCAAGATCGACGTGTTCCCGACGCGCTCGTACGTCGCGATCCGCCGCAGCGACGCCGCGAAGGCGCTGGACCGCCTGCGCGCCGGCCGCATCAAGGGCCGCAACGTGCGCATCGCGCGGCTCTGACCGCGGCGCGAGGTGCGCAGCGACGCGGAGAGGCCGCCGCCGCGCCGTGTCCGGCTCGTGTCGGAATGCGTGCGCACGCTCGCCGCGCGTGCGACGACGCGCCGGATCGCTCCGCGCCCGCGGTGACGGCTGCGCCGCGGCCGTGCCGGTCAGGCCGACCGCGGCCCGGATTCGAGCAACTCGGCGAGCGTCGCGTCCTTCTCGGCCCAGAGTGCGTTCATCCACCGCTGGAAGCGTTCGCGGTACGCGGGATCGTCGCGGTAGTCGCCGCCGGCGAGCTCGCGCGGGAGCGGCCGCTCGCGCACGTCGATGCGGATGGTCGGGATGCGATCGAGGAACAAGTCGGCGAGGCTCGGGCGTCCGGCCGGATACGCGATCGTCACGTCGAGGATCGACTCGAGCGCGTCGCCCATCGCGTCGAGCACGAACGCGACGCCGCCGGCCTTCGGCCGCAGCAGGCTCGCGTACGGCGACTGCTGCGCGGCGTGCTTGGCCGCGGTGAAGCGCGTGCCCTCGACGAAGTTCATGATCGCGACCGGAATCGCGCGGAAGCGCTCGCACGCGCGCCGCGTCGCTTCGACGTCGCGGCCGGCGAGCTCGGGCCGGCGCGCGAGCTGCTCGCGCGAGTAGCGCCGCATGAACGGGAAATCGAGCGCCCACCATGCGAGGCCGAGCAGCGGCACCCAGAACAGCTGGCGCTTCAGAAAGAACCTCAGCAGCGGAATGCGCCGGTTGAGCACCTTCTGCAGCGCCGGGATGTCGACCCAGCTCTGGTGGTTGGCGAGCACGAGGTAATGGCCGCGTCGGCGCAGCCGCTCGGCGCCGTCGACGATGACGCGCGTGTGCGTGAAGCAGTCGATCATGCGGCCGTTGAACGCGATCCAGCTCTCGGCGATGCCGGTCAGCAGCGGATCGCAGGCGCGCCGCACCGCCGCGAACGGCAGCGCGGCCTTCACCAGCGTCGCCGCGAGCAGCGGCACGCCGTGCACGAGCGTGCTCGCGCCGATCAGCGCGGCGGCGGACGAGGCGCGGACGACGACCGGCAATGAAGCGAGCATGCACGTCCCTGCGAAAGCCAAACGCCGAGAGTAGCGGCGCACACGCGCGCTTGTGAACCGGTGGCGACGAGCGCGCGCTCCGCGCCGCGGCCGAGCGGCGGCCGGCGCCGGCGCGGAAGGTCGACCGATCGGCGCGGATTCATGCGCGCGCGCTTAGGCTCGCCGCGATTTCAACGGAAGCGCTCCGATGACGCATCGATCCCGTCCGCTCGTGCCGTGCCTGCTGCTCGCCGCCGCGTTCGCGGTCGAGGCGCAGACGCCGGTGCCGTCCGCGCCGCGCAGCGGCGACCGCCCCGCCGCGAGCCAGCCGTCGCCGCAGCCGCCGACCGCGAACACGCCGCCGGCCGCGCCGCCGCCGACGCCGGCGCAAGCCGACCCCGCGGTGCCGCCGAGCGGCGCAGCCACGCTCGATACCGTGCTCGTGACCGGCGAGCAGCCCGGCCCCGGCCTCTGGAAGGTCTCGAAGGACGATCACGTGCTGTGGATCCTCGGCAGCTGGTCGCCGCTGCCGCGCGGCATGACCTGGCGCTCCGACGAGGCCGAGCAGCGCATCGCCGAATCGCAGGAAGTGCTGACCGCGCCGCGGCCGAGCGTCGAGATCGGCTTCTTTCGCCGGCTGACGCTGCTGCCGTCGCTGATCGGCGTGCGCAAGAATCCGCACCACGAGAAGCTCGTCGACGTGCTGCCGCCGGAGCTCTACGCGCGCTGGAGCGTGCTGAAGCAGCGCTACGTCGGCCGCGACGACGGCATCGAGTCGCAGCGGCCGGTGTTCGCCGCGCGCGAGCTCTACGGCAAGGCGATCAGCACGTCCGGGCTGACGCTGAAGAACGACGCGATGGCGGTCGTCGAAGCGCTCGCGAACAAGCACGCGGTCAAGCTGACCCCGGTCAAGGTCGACATCGAAGTCGACGATCCGCGCGGCGCGATCCGCGAGTTCAAGGAGATGCCGCCGGAGACCGAGGTCGCCTGCCTGCGCGCGACGATGGACCGGCTCGAGACCGATCTCGAGGCGATGAAGCAGCGCGCGAACGCGTGGGCCAGCGGCGACCTCGAGCGCCTGCGCGACCTGCCGTACACGGACCAGACCGCGGCCTGCATCGGCGCGATCTCGAGCGCGCCGGGCCTGCGCGAACGCATCCAGGCCGCGCAGGCGCGCATCACCGACGAATGGACGCGCGTCGCCGAGGCCGCGCTCGCACGCAACGCGAGCACGTTCGCGGTGCTGCCGATGAGCGAGTTGACGAAGCCCGACGGCTGGCTCGACGCGCTGCGCCGCGACGGCTACGCGATCGAGCCGCCGCAGTGACGCCGCGCCGCGCCGGCGCCGATCGGCGCGGCGCTCGGCCGGCGCGAGCGCGGCGACGCCGCACCGACGCGGCGCGCCGAAACCGCATTACCATGGCGCGCGGCCGCGACGCCGCGACGCCGAAGGAACCGCGATGAGCAAAGGTCTGAGCCAGAAGAAGAACGAAAAGAAGAAGCCGCAGAAGACGGCCAAGGAGAAGCAGGCCGTGAAGAAGGCGAAGAAGGCCGAGAAAGCGAAGTAGCCCGCGCCGCGGGCGCGGCGGGCGCTCAGTCCGCCGCGTCCGCGGAGAACACCGCGAGCATCGCCGCGTACGGCCGCACCATGATCTCCGGCGCACCGGAATAGCCGTGCGCGTCGGTATAGATTCGCGACAGCGTGCCGTCGAGGTACAGCGCATCGCGGCAGCCGAGCTCGTCGCGGAACGCGCGCGCGAACGCGTGGAACGTGACCGGCGCGAGGCTGACCGCGAACACGGCCGTGCGCGGCGTGCGCGCGCAGACGCCGCTGCGCCACTTCAGGCTGTCCGAGTCCGCGTCGAACGCGGGATTGATCTCGCCGTCGACGACGAGCATCGGCCCCGACTGCGTCGCGAGGCGCGCGTCGATCGCTCGCGTGCGCCATGCGTCGGTGGTGACGACGCCGGCGCGACCGGCGCGGTCGACGTAGAACACGCCGTTCGGCTGCAGCGAGAAGTTGCCGCTCCGCGCGATGCCCTTGACCGTGTTCAACGGGCGCAGCGTGCGGCCGTCCTCGACGTAGAGGCCGAGCGGCTGGAACGCGCGGTCGTAGATGCCGGCGTTGGTCGCGAACCGCAACGTGCGACCGTGCGCGGCGCCCCACTGCTTCAGCGCGTCGATGCTCGCGAACGGCGTGCCGTCGGCGTCGCGCCAGTGCGCCTCGAGCCGGTCGCGCTCGAGGTCGAGCTCGACGACGCGCACGTCCGCGTCGCCGGCGCGCACGAGCCGCGTCTGCAACGCCGCGGCCGCCCTCGGCGACAGCGCGAGCGCGAGCGTCGCGGCGCACGCCGCGGCCGCGGCGACGGAACGGATCAGGGCACGGTCCACGCCGAGATTGTCGCGCAACCGCGCGGCCCGATCAGCCCGCTCGCTCAGGCGACGCTCTCGGCGCTGTAGCGCGCGAGCAGTCCGCTGCGCACGGTGCTGCGGTAGACGCGCACGAACGCGAGGTACGCGAGCGCGATCTGCAGCACCGCGAGCGCGGCGCCCCAGGCGAGCGTCCGCGTGTCGAACGGGCGGCCGGCGACCAGCGCGCGCAGACCCTCGAACACGTACGACGGCGGCAGCAGGTAGGCGACGTCGTGCATCCACGTCGGCAGCACCGACAGCGGATAGAACACGCCGGCGAACGGCGACAGCAGCGCCGGGATCGGCCAGATCAGCCATTCCGACGCGGGCCCGAGGCGCAGCACCATCGCGCTCGCGACGATGCCGAGCGCGATGCCGAACAGGAACAGCACGAACACGAACGGCACGAACAGCGCGCCGTAGGCGAGGAACGAGAAGCCGAACAGCGCCGCGGCGAGCGCGAGCATGACCGCGAGGCCGATCAGGCTCGTCGCGATGCTGGTCAGCACGAGCCCGCAGACGTATTCCGACACCGCGAGCGGCGTCGCGAACAGGTTCAGGAAATTGCGCGACCAGACGTCCTCGAGGAACGCGGTGGTGACGCCGTGCATGATGCGCATGAAGAAGTCCCAGAGCAGCACCGCGCCGAGCAGCGTCAGCGTGAAGTTCGGCCCCTGCGGCGCGACCGACGCGAGATAGCGCGCCAGGAATCCCCACAGCAGCACGTCGATGACGACGAACGCCACCATCGGCACGAGCCGCGTCGGGCTGCCGCGCATCAGGTAGTACTGGCGCAGCACGATCGCGCCGACCCGGCGCGGATTCACCGCGCGGCTCCGGCCGCCGCGAGCGGCTCGCGCGCGAGGCGGATGAACAGCGCGTCGAGCGATTCGACGCCGTGCTCGTGCGGCAGCGTCTTCGGATCGCCTTCGAGCAGGATGCGTCCGCGCGCGAGGAACAGCACGCGATCGCAGACCTCGGCGACCTCGTACATGTTGTGCGACGTCCACAGGATGCCGGCGCCGCCGTCGAGCGCGAGCGCGCGGATCGAGCGGCGCAGGTCCTGCGCCGTGGCCGGGTCGAGCGACGCGGTCGGCTCGTCGAGCAGCAGCAGGCGCGGATCGTTCAGCATCGCCTTGGCCAGGCTGACGCGCGTCTGCTCGCCCGAGGACAGCAGCCCGCATTTCGTGTCGCGGAAGCGCCGCAGCTCGAAGCGGTCGAGCGCCTGCTCGATGCGCCGCGCGAGCTCCGGCACGTCGTAGACGAGGCCGAAGCAGCGCAGGTTCTGGTACACGCTGAGGTTGCCGGGCAGCGGCGCGTAGACCGCGGCGAAGTTCGTACGCGCCAATGCGCGCTCGCGTTCGCGGGCGAGATCGACGCCCTCGATGCGGATCGAGCCGGCGCTCGGCTCGAGCACGCCGAGGATCATGTTGATCGTCGTCGTCTTGCCGGCGCCGTTCGGTCCGAGCAGGCCGACGACCTCGCCGGCGCGCACGTCGAACGAGACGCCGTCGACCGCGGCCGAATCGCCGTAGCGCTTGGCGAGATCGCGCACCGACAGCACGCACGGCACCGCGGCCGCGGCGGGTTTCGCGGAGAGGACGGGAGCGACGGTCATCCGGCTAGCATGCAGCAGCGCGCCTGAATTTCCCATCTCCGCGTGCGTCGCGGCGCGCACGGACCGCTTCAGGTCGGCGCGGCGTCCGGCGCCGCCTCGCCGCGGCGCGCGAGCGCCGCGATCGCGGCCGCGCCGGCGGCGAGCGGCAGGTACAGCGTGGCGACGCGCCAGAGCAGCAGCGCGGCGCCGAGCGCGCCGGGCGGCACCCACGCCGCGAGCGCGGTGCCGAGCCCGAGCTCCGCGCCGCCGCCGCCGGCCGGCACGCCGGACCAGAGCGCGACGTGCAGCACGAACGCCTGCAGCGCCAGCAGCAGCCAGAACGACACGTCGCAGCCGAGCAGGCGCAGCACGAGCCAGAGAATCCCGTAGCGCGCGAGCCACTGCACGAGCGTCAGCGCGAACGCCGCGGCGACGAAGCGCGGTCCGCCGGCGGCGAGCGCACGCACTTGCGTGCGCGCTCGCGCGGCCGCGTCCGCGAGCGGCGCGAGCGCACGGCGCAGACGCGGATTCCGGCGCATCAGCAGCGCGCCGAGTGCGAGCAGCGCGAGCGCGGCGGTGACCGCCGCGGCCGCGACGACGAGCCGCGGCGGCAGCCCCGCGTCGAAGAACGCGACGCCGGCGAGCGGCAGCACGAGCGCGAAGAACAGCAGGTCGAGACCCTGGTCCGCCGCGGTCAGCGCGGCCGCGGCATCGGGCGACGCGCCGGCGCGACGCGCGTAATGCACGCAGGCGACGTAGCCGCCGAGCCCGGCCGGCGTGGCGAGGAAGCCGAAGTCTGTCGCGAGCGCGAAGCCGAGCGCGTGCGCGACGCCGAGCTCGACGCCGAGACGCCGCATCAGGAGGCGCAGCTTCAGCGCGCGCGCGACCGCGCTCGCCGCCGCGGCCGCGAGCAGCAGGCCGTAGCCGCCCGCCGACAGCCGCAGCGTCGCGCGAAACGCATGCTCGCCGCCGAACAGCAGCGGCGCCGCGAGCGTCGCGGCGAGCGCTGCGGCGACGAGCAGCAGGCCGTAGCGGCCGCGGCCGGGCGCGACGGCGGCTTTCAGCCGCACCGCGCGCGCTCCGTTCGTACCCGGCGTGCGTCGCC
>DASWOS010000175.1:0-10618 GCA_036398645.1 Dokdonella sp.
TGCTCGTCAGCGATCGCGCGAAGATCGGCCGCGTGACCGGCGCGACGGCGAGGACGTTCGCGGGCGACCGGCCGTAGCGACGCGCGACGCCGCACGCGCGAAGCGCGGACCGGCGAAGCGGATCCGGCGCGCGACGTTCGCGTCGACGCGCGTCGACGCAGGCGCGGCGTCTCGATGCCCGCGGCCGCGCGGCGGCCGTTCGGGCGCGCAACCGCGATGAAGTCGACCCGGCGATGGCGAGCCCGGCCCGTGCTTCCTAGAATGGCGCATCGGTTCCGGGCACGCGCCGAGCGTCGCCGAGCGTCGAGACGCCGCGCCGGCGGACCGTAGCCGTGCCGGCGCGAACGGCCGCTCGCCGTCGCGCGCCGATCGCTATCGCTTCGCGAGGAGGATGCATGCACCGAATAATTCCGCCGGCTCTGCTCGCGCTCGCGCTGTCGCTCGCCGCGTGCCGGCACGAGAACGCGGCGCCCGGCGCCGCCGACGCGGCGCCGCCGGCGGCACCGCGCCCGGCGCCGGTCACGCCGACCGCCGACAACCACTGGTCGGCCGAGATCACGGCCGAGGACTTCGCCGCGCGCGTGCGCAAGCTCGCCTCCGACGAGCTCGAAGGACGCAGCCCCGGCGGCCTCGGCGGGCGCCTCGCGGTCGACTACATCAAGGACCAGTTCGAGCGCATCGGCTTGAAGCCCGGCTACAAAGGCTCGTGGTTCCAGAACGTGCCGATGGTCACGACGACGCTGCAGCAGCCCGAGCAGATCGCGCTCAGCGTCGCCGAGGGCGGCGGCGAGGAGCGCTTCGTCTACGGCAAGGACCTGATCGTCGGCAACCTCGACAACCGCGAGAGCGCGTCGATCGCGGATTCGCCGATCGTGTTCCTCGGCTACGGCGTCGACGCGCCGGAATACCAGTGGAACGACTACGCCGACATCGACGTCAAGGGCAAGACCGTCGTCGTGCTCGTCAACGACCCGGGCTGGGGCAACCAGGATCCGAGCCTGTTCAAGGGCAAGGCGATGACGTACTTCGGGCGCTGGACCTACAAGTTCGAGGAGGCCGCGCGCAAGGGCGCCGCGGCCTGCCTGATCGTGCACGACACCGCCGCCGCGTCGTACCCGTGGGAGGTCGTCGTCAACAGCTGGAGCGGGCCGCAGTTCAGCCTGCCCGCGCGCGACGATCCGGACCCGCGCCTCGGCGTCGCCGGCTGGATCACGACCGACGCAGCGCGGCGTCTGTTCGCGAAGGCCGGCCAGGACTTCGACGCGCTGAAGAAGAGCGCGGACCTGCGCGGCTTCAAGCCGGTCGCGCTCGACGCGAAGGCGAGCCTCGCGATCAAGAGCGCGATCCAGGTGTCGAGCGCGACGAACGTGATCGGCGTGCTGCCCGGCAGCGAACGCGCCGGCGAAGCGGTCGTCTACACCGCGCATTGGGATCATCTCGGCAAGTCGTTCAGCGGCGCCGACCGCATCTTCAACGGCGCGGTCGACAACGCGAGCGGCGTCGCCGGCCTGCTCGAGATCGCCGAGGCCTTCGCGCACCAGCAGCCGCCGCCGAAGCGCTCGGTGCTGTTCGCCGCGGTCACGCTCGAGGAGTTCGGCCTGCTCGGCTCGCGCTGGTACGCGACCCATCCGTCGTTCCCGCTCGACAAGACCGTCGCCGACATCAACATGGATGCGCTGCCGATCATCGGTCCGACGAAGGACATCGCGGTGATCGGCTGGGGCCAATCCGACCTCGACGACTACGTCAAGGACGCCGCCGCCGCGGAGGGCCGCACCGTCGTCCCCGACGAGACGCCGGAGACCGGTTTCTTCTTCCGCTCGGACCAGCTGAACTTCGCCCGGCTCGGCGTGCCGGTGCTGTATGCGCGCGCGGGCTTCGATCTCGTCGACGGCGGCGAGGACGCCGGCCGCAAGGCCTGGGCCGACTACATGACGAACCGCTACCACAAGCCGTCCGACGAGTACGACCCGAACTGGGACCTGCGCGGCGTCGTCGACGACCTGAAGGCGTTCTACGCGGTCGGCCGCCGGCTCGCCGACGAGGACACGTTCCCGCAGTGGAAGCCGGGTGCGGACTTCCGCCGGCCGGCGGCGGCGAAGTAGCGGCGCCGCGCGCGCGCACCACGCGCTCGGTCGCCGCCGCGCACGTCGGCGCGCATCGGCCGCGGCACGGCCTCGATCGCGACGGCGCGCGCCCGTAGGAGCCCGGCTTCAGCCGCGATCGGCGCAGACGTCGGAGCGACCTCGCGCAGCGCCTGCGCGGCTTCCTGCGCGCGATCGACGCGCGCGTTCGTACGTGCCCTGCGCGGCGCCTCTACGGCGCGTGCTTCGCGAGCAGCACCTTCTCGACGCTCGCGCGCGTCAGCGGATGGTAGCCGGCCTTCGCCTGCGCATAGACGCGCTCGGCGAACGCCTTGCCGTCGGGCGTCTTCGCGAGCGCTTCGTACAACGGCACGATCAGGTAGCGGCGGCCGATGCGCGTCATGTACGCGGCCATCTCCGGACGCGCCGGTCGGTAGTCGGCGCCGATCGCGGCGAGATACCAGCGATGTGCGATCTCGGCATTCGGCGAGCCGTTCAGATGCCACGCGGCGTCGAGCTCGGCGAGTTGCGCGACCGACCGCTTCGGCGGCAATCCGTCGAGGAAGTACATCCATTCCTGCGTGTTCCACGACGTCGCGTCGAGCGCGGCGGCCTTGCGCCGGCCGGCGAGCCAGTCCGCACGCGCGGCCGCGATCGCGTCGAAGCGCGGCGAGGTCGGCGTCGGCGCGTCGTCCGGGATGCCGGGCTCGTCGATCCAGCGCCGGATCGCCGCGAGGCTCATGTGCCCGGGGTTCTTCTCGACGAGATTCGCGTTCAGATACGCGAGCATCTCGTCGGTCGTGATGCTGCGGAACGCGAAATGATCGAAGTAGCCGCGCAGGTACGCGTCGAACACGTCGCGGCCGTAGCTCGCCTCGAGCGCGTGCAGAAGCCAAGCGCCTTTCGTGTACGCGAAGTCGGAGCCGGCCTCGTCCGGATCGCGGCCGTCGAAGTTCGGCACGAGGCGCTGGTCCGGCTTCGGCGTGTCGGCGAGCTCGCGGCGCAGCTCGTCGGCGGCGAGGATGAACTCCTCGTCGGCCTTGGCCTTGCCGTAGAGCGCCTCGACGAGGCGGTTCTCGACGTAAGTCGTGAAGCCCTCGTTGAGCCACATGTGCTTCCAGGCGGCGTTCGTGACGAGATTGCCGGACCACGAATGCGCGAGCTCGTGCGCGACGAGCGAGACGAGGCTCTTGTCGCCGACGATGACGGTCGGCGTCGCGAACGTCAGCCGCGGATTCTCCATGCCGCCGAACGGGAAGCTCGGCGGCAGCACGAGGATGTCGTAACGGCTCCAGCGGTACGGGCCGTAGAGCGTCTCCGCGGTCGCGATCATCTTTTCGGTGTCGGCGAACTCGCGCGCTGCGGCGTCGACGACGCCCGGATCCGCGTAAACCGCGCTGCGCGGTCCGGTCTCGCGCACGGCGAGGTCGCCGACCGCGATCGCGAGCAGGTACGACGGTATCGGCTGGTCCATCGTGAAGCGGAAATCGCCGTCGAGCGGATGCGCGGCGTCGTTGTCCGCGCTCATGACCGCGCGCAGCGCCTTCGGCACGCGCACGTGCGCGGTGTAGGTGAAGCGCACCGACGGCGTGTCCTGCAGCGGCACCCAGCTGCGCGCGTGGATCGGCTCGGACTGCGAGAACATGAACGGCTGCCGCTTGCCGGCGGTCTGCGCCGGCGTCATCCACTGCAGTCCGGACGCGTCCGGCGCGCTGCGATAGCGGATGCGCACGCGCGGCGCCTGCGCGTCGAGTTCGACGCCGAGCGCGGAGCCGAGGATCGCGTCGCGCTTGCCGAGCGCGTAGCGCGCCGGCCGCGCGACGCCGGCCGCATCGAGCGCCTCGACGCGCTCGATGCGCAGGTCGCGCGAGTCGAGTACGAGGCGGCGCGCGGCCGGATCGTGCCAGTCCAGAGCGAGCTCGGCGGTGCCGGCGAGCTCGTGCCGAGTGAAGTCCGCCTCGAGATCGAGCGCGAGCGCGCGCACGCCGACTTGGTCCGCGTTCGCGTAGCTGTGCGGATCGGCCGCCGCGGCGTCGACGGCGAAGAACAGGGCGGCGCAAGCCAAAAGGCGAGAAACGGACACGACAGCCTCCTCGAGGAAAAATCGCAGCGGACGGAGCGCGGGGGCGCGAACGGCGGCGTAAAACGCGGCATTCTCGCCGAGAACGCGCCTACGCGCATTTTTCACGACGCGATCACGTCGCCCGCGCGATCGTGCCCGCACTGCCGGCGGGAGACTCGACGTTCCCGCGGCCCACGGACCGCCGCCCGCACGCCATGAGACGTTTTCGCTGACTGCGATCCGCACGTTGGAACTTCCCGCGATGCGCTCGCTGCTGGAACTGTTCGAACGCCTGCTCTCCTGCGCGACGCAGGACGACCTGCATCGCGCCGGCGACGCCTGCGTGCGGCGACTCGGCTACGACGCCTGGGTCTACGCGGTCATGCCGGCCGGCGCGGTCGAGATGCCCTACATCTGCGGTTCGTCGCCGGCGGCGTGGTACACGCATCATTTCCAGCAGGGTCACGGCGTCGCCGACGCGGTGTTCGCGCACTGCCGCACGCACACGAAGCCGCTGCTCTGGAACGTCGACGAGCCGGGCTCCGAAGCCGAGCTCAGCTGCCCGGTGTTCTTCCGCGAGACCGCGGACTTCGGCCTGCGCAACGGCATCACGGTGCCGGTGCACGGGCTCGGCTGCCGCTGGGGCATGCTGACCGTCGCCGGCTCGCAGCCGATGACGCGCCGCGCGAGCGCACAGCGGATCGGCGACGTCGCACTGCTCGCGAGCTATCTGCACGAGGCCGGCCACCGCCTCGCCTGCGCGGCGGTCGACGGCGAGCCGGTGCACCTGACCCAGCGCGAGATCGAATGCCTGCGCTGGACCGCCGAAGGCAAGACCGGCTGGGAGATCAGCAAGGTGCTCGGCATCTCCGAGCGCACGGTCGTGTTCCATCTCGAGAACGCGGCACGCAAGTTCGGCGTGTTCGGCCGCCGCCAGGCCGCCGCGCGCGCGATCGCGCTGCAACTGATCTCGCTGTGAGCGGTCGCGACCGGCGCGATGCCGGCCGCGGTACCCGCGACGCGTCGCCGCGAGCGCAGATCGCGCGATGCCGCGCGGTCGGTGCGACAGCGCACGCTCTCGCCGCCGCGCGGGTCGCGCCGGTCGCCGGCGCGCCGCCTCAGCGCTTGCCGTGCGCGGGTGCCGCGCGATCGTAGAACTCGGCGAGATCGGCCTTGAGCTTCGTGAGCGCGTCGGCGTTCAAGTACACCATGTGCCCGGACGGGTAGTACGCGAACGACAGGTTGCCGCGCAGCGACGCATCGAGCTGCATGTGCGCGAGGTCGTATTCGGTCTGGAAGAACGGCGTGGCGAGATCGAAGTAGCCGTTCGCGGACAGCACCTGCAACTTCGGGTTCTGGCGCATCGCGCGCGCGAGATCGCTGGCGACGTACGGCTGGCGCTGCGGGAAGCGCGAGCCTTCGGCCTGATGCTTCCAGTCCCATTCGCGGATGATGCCGGTGCTCGTCTTGTACGGCTCCTCGCTCTGCCACTTCAGCGTGCCGTCGACGTAGTCGTGGAACGCGGCGATGAACGCGCCGCTGATCGCGGTGTCGGATGCGTCGTAGTCGGGGTTCTCGCCGGCCGCGTCGAGATCGATGCCTTCGTAGCGCGCGTCGTAGCGGCCGACCGTGCGACGCTCGTCGCGCAGCAGCTCCTTGCGGAAGCGGCTCTGGTTCACGCGCAGGTCCGCCTGCTTCAGGTATTGCGGCGACAGGCCGGTGTAGCGGCCGAGCTTCGTCGCGACCGCGTCGAGCTCGGCCGGCGACAGGTTCTGCCCCTTCGCGAGCGCGCTCGCGTATTCGCCGACCGCGAACGCGCGCGCCTCGTCGAGGAACGCATCCAGGCTCGCCGGCTTGTTCGGCACCTTGTCGTGGTACCAGGCGATCGCGGCGAACGTCGGCAGCGCGCCGACGTAGGTCTGGTCGAGGCCCGGCGCGTTGTCGCCGTAGTTCAGGATCGACGACAGCAGCACGACGCCGTTGAACGCCATGCCCTGCCCCTGCAGCTTGTCGACGAGCGCGGCCGAGCGCGTCGTGCCGTAGGACTCGCCGAACAGGAACTTCGGCGAGTTCCAGCGGCGGTTGATCGTGACGTAGCGCGTGATCGCTTTCGCGAACGCGTCGAGGTCGGGGTCGACGCCCCAGAAGTCCTTGCCTTTGCCTTTGCCGACCGGCGTCGACCAGCCGGTGCCGACCGCGTCGACGAAGACGAGGTCGCTCTTGTCGATCAGGCTGTCCTTGTTCGGGATCAGCCGGTACGGCGCCGGCGCGGTCGGCGCCGCGCTCGCGGTCTCGACGCGCACCGGCGCGACCGAGCCCATGTGCAGCCAGATCGTCGGCGAACCGGGGCCGCCGTTGTAGAAGAACGTGAGCGGCCGGCTCGCCGCATCCTTGCCGCCGTCGGCCGTGTACGCGACGTAGAACACGCTCGCGTTCGGCTCGTTCTTGTCGTCGCGGATCAGCACGTTGCCGGCCGTCGCGGTGTAGCGGATCGTGCGGCCGCCGACCTCGACGCTGCCGTGCGTGACCGAAGTGCGCTCCGGCGGGATCGGCTTCTCGTCCTTCTTCGCGGTTTTCGCGTCCTTGTCCTTCGCGTCGGCGTCCTTGTCCTCGTCCGCGGCGAACGCGGCGGTCGCCGCGAGCATCAGCGACGACGCGAACACGACCGACTCGAGCCAGCTTCTACGCATGGAACTTCCCTCCGGCGGATGCAGAACGTGATCGACGAACACGCGATCGCGCGAGTCTCCCGCCGCGCGCGGCGCGCGCGCCTGTGACGAAAGTTCGGCGCGAACGTAAAGGTCTTGCAAAGACCGCCACGTCGTCCGGCTTCAGAGTGCCGGTTTCGCGACCATCAGCCAGTACGTCGCGAGCACCGCCGCGAACGCGGGCCAGCCGAGCGCGAACCAGAGGCGCATCGCGCGATGATAGGCGGGCGGCAGCGGCGTTGCGTCGCGCACGGCGGCCGTGGCGAGATCGCGCGCGTACCGCTGCAGCAGCACGACCGGGATCCAGCAGACGCCGGCGAGCAGGTACAGCGCGAGCGCGGCGACGATCCAGCCGCTGCGCAGGTCGAAGCCGGCGATGCGCGCGAGCGCGTAGCCGCTGAGCGGCTGCACGACGACGGCCGGTGCGGTGAACGCCGCGTCGGCGAGCACGGTCAGCCGCGCGACGCGGGCGATCGCGCGGACGTCGCCGCTGCGATGCGTGAACCACATGAAGAACGCGGTGCCGAGGCCGGTGCCGAACAGCAGCGCGGCGGAGACGACGTGCAGCGTCTTCAGCAGAGCGTATGTGTTCATCGGCGCTCCCCGGAGCACGATCGGCGCGGCGAGCGGCGGCAGGTCGTGCACGGCCGCGTACGCCGCGTGCCTTTCATGTGGCGCGGCGGCGTCGGTAGCGCCGCAGTTACGTCCATCGGCGTCGGCCGCGACGCGGCGGCGAAGCCGACGCCGACGTCATCATGGGCGCCGGCGACCCGCACGCGCGCGCCGCGCCTAGACGCGATAGCCGCGATGGATCGCGACGATGCCGGCCGACAGGTTGCGCACGTCGACGCGCGCGAAGCCGGCCGCCTCCATCATCGCCTTCAGCGTGGCCTGGTCCGGATGCTTGCGGATCGATTCGGCGAGGTAGCGGTAGCTCGCCTCGTCGTCGGCGATCAGCCGGCCGAGGCGCGGCAGCACCTCGAACGAATGGAAGTCGTACAGCGGCTTCAGCAGCTCGACGCGCACGGCCGAGAACTCGAGCACGAGCGCGCGGCCGCCGATCTTCAGCACGCGGTGGATCTCGGCGAGCGCGGCGTCCTTGTGCGTGACGTTGCGCAGGCCGAACGCGATCGTCACGCAGTCGAAGCTCCGGTCCGGGAACGGCAGCGCCTCGGCGTCGAGCTGCGCCCAGTCGAGCCCGCGCACGATGCCGCGGTCGAGCAGGCGGTCGCGGCCGACGCGCAGCATGTCGCCGTTGATGTCGCCGACGACGACCGCGCCGGATTCGCCGACCTTGGGCAGCAGCAGCGCGGCGACGTCGCCGGTGCCGCCGGCGAGGTCGAGCACGACGTCGCCGCGGCGCACGCCGCTGGTCGCGACGAAATAGCGCTTCCAGAGCCGATGCAGGCCGAACGACATCAGATCGTTCATGAGGTCGTACTTGCGCGCGACCGACGTGAACACCTCGCCGACGAGCCGCGCCTTGTCGGCCTCGGGCACTTCGCGGTAGCCGAAATCGGTCGTGTTCGTCTCGCTCATCGCGTCGATGCTACCGCAACGCAAGCCCGCGCGCCGCGCGTTCACCGCGCGGCGGACGCCGCGCTCACGGCAGCCGCGACGCGCCGTGCGCGGCGAGCGCGTCGAGGTACTGCTGCCAGTTGCGCGCCTGGTCGCGGCCGAGCGCGTAGAGCAGGTCCCACGAATAGATGCCGCTCGCATGGCCGTCGTCGAAGCGCAGCAGCACCGCGTAGCTGCCGACCGGCTCGACCGCGTCGACGTTGACCTGCGCCTTGCCGGCGACGAGCACGCGCTGGCTCGGCGCGTGGCCCTGAACTTCGGCACTCGGCGAATGCACGCGCAGGTACTCGGCCGGCAGGCGGAACACCGCGCCGTCGTCGAACGCGACCTCGAGCACGCGCGAGGCGCGATGCAGCGTGATCGCGATCGGTAGCGCCGCCGTCATCGCGCGACGGCGCCGCCGATCCGACGAGACCGGCATGCGACCGGATCGCGAAACCGCGCGCATCCGTCGCGGCCGGTGCCGACGTCGATCGGAACCGACGCCGCTCCGGAACGTGCGGCCGCGGGCGGCCGCGCCGGAGTCCGGCATGCCGGCGAAAGGATGCGGCAAGCGACGCCACGGTACGCGGCGATCACGGCCGATCGCCCTAGTGCAACGTGTCGGACAACGGCGCGCGCGTCGCGAGCGGGTCGCCCGGCGAGCCGGCGACCTGCCAGAGCGCGTCGAGGTAGCCGCTGCCGAAGCCGATCGAGCCGACCTCCTCGAGCTCGTAGGCGCCGGTGTCCGGATACCATTGCGCGTTCGGATCGAGCTCGCGCAGCACCAGCGCGTTCGTCTCGACGCCGACGAGCTGGCCGACGTAGCTGACTTCGCCGTCGTCGTCCTCGACCATGTTGACCGAGATCAGCGGCGCGCACTGCGTCGCCGAGCGCGCGATCGTGACCCAGTCCTCGAGCGCGAAGTCCTCCGGGATCACCAGCAGCTCGCCGCGCAGCGCGAGCGCGCGGTCGACGAACTCGCGCGACGGATCGACCTCGACCGAGCTGATGTCGGCGAGCGCGATCGCGATGTAGCCGTCGAAGCGCATCGCGTCGCCGACCTCGGCGATCAGGCAGAAATCGCGCGAAAGCCCGACGACGTAGCCGTGGATCGTGCCGGCGCAGAGACGCTCGCGCTGCACGCGCAGCGGCAGGCGCCGCTCGAACGCTTCGCGGAGCTCGGCGCGCACGCCGCGGGCCTTGAACGGGACGACGGTGGTCATGGGATTATGGTCCGGCGTTTGTCGGGTCGGTGCAAGTCGCGCGCCGCCGCCGCGGCGCGCCGGTCGTCACAGGATGTAGCGCGAGAGGTCCTCGTCGCGCACGAGACCGCCGAGGTGCTCGTCGACGTACGCGGCGTCGATGCGGTAGTGCTGGCCGCTGCGGTCCGAAGCCTCGTACGAGATGCCGTCGAGCAGCCGTTCGAGCACCGTGTGCAGCCGCCGCGCGCCGATGTTCTCGGTGCGCTCGTTGACCTCGTAGGCGATGGTGGCGAGCCGCGTGATGCCTTCGGGTGCGAAGTCGAGCGTGACGCCTTCGGTGGCGAGCAGCGCCTGGTACTGCTTGACCAGCGAAGCGCGGGTCTGCATCAGGATGCTCTCGAAATCCGCCACCGACAGCGACTGCAATTCGACGCGGATCGGAAAACGCCCCTGCAATTCGGGAATCAGGTCGCTCGGCTTGCTCAGGTGGAACGCGCCGCTCGCGATGAACAGGATGTGGTCGGTGCGCACCACGCCGTACTTGGTCGTGACGGCGGTGCCCTCGACCAGCGGCAGCAGGTCGCGCTGCACGCCCTGGCGCGAAATGTCGGAGCCCTGCGCCTCGCTGCGGGAGGCAACCTTGTCGATCTCGTCGATGAAGACGATGCCGTTCTGCTCGGCGTTCTGGATCGCCTGCGCCCGGATCTCCTCCTCGTTGACGAGCTTGGCCGCCTCCTCGTCGATCAGCAGCCGCATCGCCTCGGCGATCTTGAGCTTGCGCGTCTTGCGCTTGCCCTGCCCGATCTGGCCGAACATGCCGCGCAGTTGCTCGGTCATTTCCTCCATGCCGGCCGGGCCCATGATCTCCAGCGGCGCGCGCGTCTCGGCCAGGTCGATCTCGATGTCCTTGTCGTCCAGCGCGTGCTCGCGCAGCTTCTTGCGGAAGGCCTGCCGCGTGGTGTTGCCGCTTTCGGACGCCGCGCTGCCATCGGCCGTGCGGGC
>DASWOS010000176.1:0-8805 GCA_036398645.1 Dokdonella sp.
CGCACCGCCCTAGCATCGACGCATCGCGGCGCGTCGATGCCGCGCCCGTCGAACGTCCGTGCACGATCACAGCCATGCCCACACGCACGCGGACGCCGCTCACGGCGAGCGCCGGCTGCTGGTCGCGTTCGCGCTGACCGCGTTGACGCTCGTCGCCGAGGCGGTCGGCGGCTGGATCTCCGGCTCGCTCGCGCTGCTCGCCGATGCCGGCCACATGCTCGTCGACGCGGCCGCGCTGCTGTTCGCGTGGCTCGGCGTGCATAGTGCGCGCCGGCCCGCCGACGCGCGCCGCAGCTTCGGCTATGCGCGGCTCGAGATCCTCGTCGGCTACAGCAACGCGCTGCTGCAGTTCGTGCTCGTCGCCTGGATCGCGGCCGAGGCGCTGATGCGTCTGGCCGCGCCGCCGCCGGTGCGGAGCGGCACGATGCTCGCGGTCGCGACGGTCGGCCTGCTCGTCAACGCATTCGTGCTGCGCTCGCTCGGCCGCCACGACCACGACGACCTGAACGCGGCCGGCGCGTACCTGCACGTGCTCGGCGATCTGCTCGGCTCGCTCGGCGCGATGCTCGCGGCGTTGCTGATCGGTGCGTTCGGCTGGCGATGGGCCGATCCGGTCGTGTCGATGCTCGTTTCGCTGCTGATCGTCGGCGGCGCGTGGCGGCTGCTGCGGCGCTCCGCGCACGTGCTGCTCGAAGGCACGCCGGACGGAATCGAGGGCGGTGCGATCGCGGCGGCGCTGGAACGCGCGACCGAGGTCACCGACGTGCATCACGTGCACGTCTGGCAGCTCGCCGGCCGGCGCAGCGTCGCCACGCTGCACGCACGCGTCGCGCGCGATGCGGATCCGAACGCGGCGATCGCGTCGGTGCAGCGCTTCCTGCACGATCGCTTCGGCATCGCGCACGCGACCGTGCAGATCGAAAGCGTCGGCTGCGCCGACGAGCGCTGCGACGGCGACGCGCACTGACCCGGTCAGCGCGCGGCGAGCCAGGCCGCGCACGCGGCGCGGCCGAGCTCGCGCAGCTCGAGCAGCAAGCCGCGCTGCGCGTTGAGGCGCGTCTTCGCGTGAAACTCCGCGATCGAGTCGCCGGGCTCGATCAGGTGCAGGCGCAGCGATTTCATGCGCCGTCCGAGCGCGCTCAGCGGCAGGCTGTTGCGCAGCGCCGCCTGCGCGTGGATCAGCGAGTCGTACTCGCGCAGGAACGTCGTCGAGAAGCCGAGCTCGGCGATGCGTTCGGCGATCTCGCGCGCGTTCGACGGCACGCGCGCGGCGACCAGCGGCTGCACCAGCACGCAGACGAGATGCGCCGCGTCGCAGCGGTAGACCAGCGGCTCCAGCGCCGGATTGCCGGCGTAGCCGCCGTCCCAGTACGTCACGCCGTCGATGACGACCGGCGGAAACAGCTGCGGCAGGCAGGTCGACGCGAGCATCGCGTCGATCGTGAGCTCCGCGTTGCCGAACAGCATCAGCGCGCCGTCGCGCACGCGCGTCGCCGCGACGAACAGCTTGAACGGCGCGTGCTCGCGCAGGCGTTCGAAGTCGAACAGGCGCTCGCCGACGCCGCGCAGCGGATTCAGCCCGAGCGGATTGATCTGCTCCGGCGCGAAGTAATGCGTCCACGCGGCCAGCATCGCGCCGGCGCCGGCGACCGGCGCGATCGCGAACGGCCAGCGCATGATGCTCGAGGTCTCCGTGATCGCATCCCAGAGCGCCTCGAGCTTCGCGCGCGCGCCGTCGCGGCCGCCTTCGAGCCAACCCTGCGCGAGCGCGAGCGCATTCATCGCACCGCTGCTCGTCGCGCTGATGCCGTCGATCGCGAGCGACGGCTCCTCGAGCAGCCGGTCCAGCACGCCCCAGGTGAACGCGCCGTGCGCGCCGCCGCCTTGCAAGGCGAGGCTCAGGCGCGGCAGCGGCGGAACGGAAGCGGGCACGCGCGCTCCTGGCGGCGGGGATGTCGGCATTCTTGCATAGCGCACGCGGGCTGCTATCCTGCGCGCCCGATTCGAATCGAAGCACCGGAACGACGATGGGCAGAGGCGACCGCAAGACCCGCAAGGGCAAGATTTCGATCCGCAGCTACGGCAACGTGCGCCCGCACGCGGTCAAGAAGGGCGCCGCTCCGGCATCCGCTGCGACGCCGGCCAAGCCGGCCGTGAAGAAGGCGGCGCCGCCGGTCAAGAAGGCCGCCGCGAAGAAGAGCGCCTGAGCCGTCCGCCGTTCGCGCGCTCCGCATCGCGATCCGCGCTGCGGCGCACGCGTCCAGCGACATCCGCATCCGCGCGCGGCACCGGCGGCATTCGCTCCGGTCGGCGGCGCGCGCGCGATTCGAGTTTCGGTCTGCATCGACCGGCCGCGTCGTTTCTGCGCGCGGCGAGCGCCGCCGTGCGCCACGCGCTCAACAAATGGCAACGGAGCCGCGTCTCGACGAGAATGCGGGGGAATCCTCAGGATCGCCGCATGACGCCCGCCGATCTCGCCCCGCCGTCGCCGCCGGCCGCGCCGCCGCTGCTCCGCGACGACGATCCGCCGCCGTTCGTCGTCGAGCGCGAAGCCGGCGCCGCGTCGCCGTTCGTGCTGATCTGCGACCACGCCGGCCGCCGCATTCCCGCCGCGCTCGGCGACCTCGGCGTCGCCGCGGCCGATCTGCAGCGGCACATCGCCTGGGACATCGGCGCGGCCGGCCTCGCGCGTGCACTCGCCGAACGGCTCGACGCATTCCTGATCACGCAGACGTATTCGCGCCTCGTCATCGACTGCAACCGACCGCTCGACGCGCCCGGCTCGATCGTCGCGCGCAGCGAGCACACCGACATTCCCGGCAACCGCGACGTCTCCGTCGCCGAGCGCGCGGCGCGGGCGCGCGAGATTTTCACGCCGTATCACGATCGCATCGCCGCGGAGCTCGATCGCCGCGCCGCCGCGGCGATGCCGACGCTGCTCGTTTCGGTGCACAGCTTCACGCCGGTCTACGCCGGCGTCGCACGGCCGTGGCAGTTCGGGCTGCTCTACCGCGAAGCGCGCGTCGCCGGCGTCCTGCTCGAACTCGCGCGCGCGGAAGGCCGCTGGTGCGTCGGCGACAACGAGCCGTACGCGGTCAGCGACACGACCGACTACGCGGTGCCCGTGCACGGCGAGCGCCGCGGCCTGCCGCACGTCGCGTTCGAGGTGCGCCAGGATCTGATCGCCGAGGTGCCCGGTCAGCACGAATGGGCCGAGCGGATCGCCGGCTGGCTGCTCCGCGCGCGCGAGCGGATCGGCGTCTGACGACGGTCGGACCAGGTCCGAATGAGGCGGTCGGAGCCCGTGCTCGGTCGCGGCGTCGGACGCGTCCGGTCGCGGCCGACGCCGGCTCCTGCACATGCCGACGTTCGGGCGCGCTGCCACGTCCGCCGGCGCTTTCGCCGCGCTCCGGCCAGCCGCCGTAGCGCCGCGGGAGCACGGCGGCGCGCCCGCCAGCCTCCGGGAAAATCGAATTCGCGACGCCGCTCGCTTTCGCAAAAGATTGCGTGTATGATCCATCGCACTGTGTTTGCAAGGGTCACTATGAATCGTGGCCCGATGCGGTTGATCCGAAGATCCGCTCCATCGTTTCGCCTCGCTTGCTCCCTGCAACCCAGTCTCGACGCAGACGTTCTGCGCCGCGATCTTCAAATTCATCGTTTCATCAGGAGTTAAGAGATGTCGAATCGACAGAATGGCGTCGTGAAGTGGTTCAACGATGCGAAGGGTTTCGGGTTCATCACGCCGGAAAGCGGCCCGGACCTGTTCGTTCACTTCCGCGCGATTCAGGGCAGTGGCTTCAAGTCGCTGCAGGAAGGCCAGCGCGTCAGCTTCGTCGCCGTGCAGGGCCAGAAGGGCATGCAGGCGGATCAGGTTCAGGTGATCTGACGCCGCGCGTTCCCTAAACGGAACGCCGTAAGACCGAAGGCTCCGGAGCGAATGCTCCGGGGCCTTTTTCGTTTGCGCGACTCGCCGAGGAGGCGGACGTGCTCCCGGCTTCACGCCTTCGCCCGTCGCAGCGGCTTCGTCCGCGGCCTCGATCCGGGCTCGGGCGATTCCGTCGCCGCGCTCGGCGTCAGCGTCAGCGCGCCCTCGATCACTTCCACGCGCGGCTTGGCGCCGACCGCGAAGCCCGCATCGGCCAGCCACTGCCCGCTCAGCCGCAGGCTCGGCAGCTGAACGAACGCGCGTCGATCTGCGATTCGCCGTGTGCAGCCGACCGTGCAGGTTTCCGGCCGCGGGCGGCGTCGCGGCTCGAACGGACGCGGGTCCGGCACGATCACGCGCTCGCCCTTGCGCGGCGCCCACGTCGGCCGCGGGCGCCGCGCCGCCCGGATCGTGCGGATCGGCGGGCCGGCGCCGTCGACCGGGATCGGCAGCACGTCGGTCTCCTCCGGCGACGCAGTAATCCGGCGGCGAGCGGCGGCGGTTCATCGCGCGGCCCTCGTCGCGTCCGCGTACGAAGCCGCTCGCGCTCACCCGCTCACGCCGACTCGTGCGCCGGCCAATGCGCGGTCCCGTCCACGATCGTATGCGTCTCGCCGCCGACCCAGACCGCGCCGCCGGCGCGATCGATGCGGACCGTGATCGTCGCGTCGCGGCCGATCTCGCGGCCCTGGCTGACGCGGTAGCCGTCGGCGAGCGCGCCGTCGGGTTCGCGCAGCGCGATCCAGGCGGCGATCAGGCCGTTCGCGGCGCCGGAGGCCGGGTCCTCGACGATGCCGACGCCGGCCGGGAACGCGCGCACGACGAGGTCGTAGCCGGCCGCGTCGGGCGTGCGCCGCGCGCTGCGCGCGAACGCGCACAGCCCCAGCGTGTCGGTCTCGCGCGCGAGCGTGCCGATCGAGACGTGATCCGGCTTCCAGCCGCGCAGCGTCGCCTCGTCGGCGAACTCGGCGACCCACCAGCGCCGGCCGCCTTCGACGCAGGCCGGCGGCAGCGCGCCGAGCGCGATGCCGCGCAGCAGATAGGCGAGGATCGGCTCGACGTGCAGGCCCTCGTGCACGACGCGCGCGGCGGGCGCCTGCACGAACAGCCGCCGGCAGCCGGAGCCGTCGTGCTCGACGCGGATCGGCAGCAGGCCGGCCGCGCATTCCTGGATCAGCGCGCCGCCGGAGGCGTGCGCGAAGCCGGTTTCGAGCACCGCGTGCGCGCTGCCGATCGTCGGATGGCCGGCGAACGGAATCTCCTTCGCCGGCGTGAAGATGCGCAGGCGGTAGCTCGCCTGCGGCTGCGTCGGCGGCAGCACGAACGTCGTCTCGACGAGGTTCGTCCACGCGGCGAAGCGCTGCATGCGCGTCGCGTCCCAGCCGGCGCCGATGACGACGCCGAGCGGATTGCCGCCGCCGGGGCGCGCCGAGAACACGTCGAGTTGCAGGTAGCGCGGAGTCGTCATGCGGAGGCGGCGGTCGGGACGGAGGCGGAATCATAGCCTCGCGCGCGCTCGTCGCGCGCCGCGTGCGCGAGTACGCTAGGCCGATCGCCCACGGGCATCAGCGGAGCAGACCCCATGAGCACTCCACGCGACGTCGCCGTCATCGTCGGCAGCCTGCGCAAGCAGTCCTACAACCGCAAGCTCGCACACGCCCTGATCGTGCTCGCGCCGCCGGCGCTGAAGCTCGAGATCGTCGAGATCGGCGGCCTGCCGCTCTACAACCAGGACGAGGACGAGGCCGGCCCGCCGGCCGCGTACGCATCGTTCCGCGAGCGCGTCGGTCGCGCCGATGCGGTGCTGTTCGTGACGCCGGAGTACAACCGCTCGGTGCCGGCGCCGCTGAAGAACGCGATCGACGTCGGTTCGCGGCCGTACGGCAAGAGCGTCTGGGAGCGCAAGCCCGGTGCGGTGATCAGCGCGTCGCCGGGCGCGATCGGCGGCTTCGGCGCGAACCAGCATCTGCGCCAATGCTTCGTGTTCCTGAACGTGCCGATCCTGCAGCAGCCGGAAGCCTACATCGGCGGCGTCGACAAGCTGTTCGATGCCGACGGCGGCATCGCGAACGCGACGACGCGCGAGTTCCTCGAGAAGTACCTGCAGACGTTCGCGGCCTGGATCGAGCGCACCGCGGCGAAGTAGCGGCGCCGCGGCGCACGGCGCTCGGTGCCGGGCGCGCCGTCGCGAGATCGCAGCCGGAGCGGCGCGTGCGTGCACGGCCGCTCGGCCGCCGCCGGCGACGAACCGATGCGCGGCGCCCGACGAACGCCGCTCGTCGACGCGAACGCGCGAGCGGTGCGCGAACCCTGAGCGGCGGCGCTCGCACCGCGCTGCTGCGGAAATTGCGGCTCTCGTCGAAGCGACGTGCCGCCGGCGCGGCTCAGAGCCAGCCGCGCAGCCGGAACCAGATCAGCGGCATGACCGTGCTGAGCGCGATCGCGGCGAGCGCGAGCGGATAGCCGTAGCGCAGGTGCAGCTCCGGCATGTGCGCGAAGTTCATGCCCCAGATGCCGGCGAGCACGATCGGCGGGATCGTCGCGACCGAGGCGACGGTCAGCACCTTCATGACTTCGTTCTGGTCGATGTTGATGAAGCCGAGCGTCGCGTCGAGCAGGAACTGCAGCTTGTCGGTCAGCTGCATGTCGAGCTCGCCGAGCATGACGAGATCCTTCTGCGCGATCTTCATCCGTGCGAGGTCGGCTTTCGCGACCCAGGCCGGCGGCGAGTCGTGCGCGAACGCGAGGATGCGCTCGACGCCGCTCGACGCGAGCCTGGCGCGTGCGAGGCCGCCTTCGAGGCGGCCGATCTCGTTCAGCAGGTCGCGCTGCGCGCCGTAGCGGTGGCTGCCGGCGAGCGCGAACAGTCGCTCGGACAGCTCGCCGACGTCGGCGGCGACGCTTTCGAGCCGGTCGGCGGTCTTGCCGACGATCAGCTCGGCCAGCGTCGCGAACACGCCGGCGCCGTCGCGCTGCGCCGGCGCGGTGGCGAGCCGCGCGGCCAGCTCGGCGAATACCGGCGAGTCGGCGTAGCGCAGCGAGACGAGGAACTTCGGCGCGACGATCAGGCCGACCGGCGCGGTCGCGTCACCGTCGCCGTGCGGGAAGTGCGGCACGTTCAGGCGCAGCGCGTCGCCGTCGAGGCCGAGCCGGCTCGACAGCTCGACCGAGCGGATCCGCTCGAGCGACGGCAGCGGCAACCCGGTCGCCTGCTCGATGCAGCGGCGCTCGTCCTCGTTCGGGTCGAACGCGTCGATCCAGACGCAATCGCCGCGCACGGCGCCGCCGGGCTGCCAGTTCTGCGGCGCCTTGCCGTCATGTCCGTAACACGTCAGCATCGCGATGCGCTCCGTCGGCGCTTGTCCAGTGCGTGCGCCGCATCATATCGTGCGCGTCGCGCAGTCGTCGGACGAAGCCGCATGCCCGTCACCCTGATCATCATCGCCGCGACCTGCGTCGTCTCGTTCGCCGGTTTCTCGAACCCGCGCCTGATCGACCGCCTGATCCTGTGGCCGCCGGCGATCACGCGCGGCAAGGAATACTGGCGTCTGGCGAGCTGCGGCCTGATCCACGCCGACGTGCCGCATCTGATATTCAACATGTTGACGCTGTATTTCTTCGGCCGTGCGATGGAAGGGTTCTACGCGAGCCGCATCGGCATCATCGGCTACGTGATCTTCTATGTCGGCGGCCTCGTCGTATCGAGCCTGCCGAGCTACCTGCAGCACAAGAACGACAGCCGCTATCGCAGCCTCGGCGCGTCCGGCGCGGTGTCGGCGGTGCTGTTCGCGTTCATCCTGCTGTCGCCGTGGAGCAAGATCATCGTCTTCGTCATTCCGATGCCGGCGATCCTCTACGCGGTGCTCTACGTCGTCTATTCGATCTACATGGACCGGCAGCGCGTCGACAACATCAATCACAGCGCGCATCTGTGGGGTGCGCTGTACGGTGTCGTCGCGACGATCCTGGTCGAACCGCGCGTCGTCGGCGTGTTCCTGCAGCAGCTGGCGAGCCCGATGCTGGGCAACTGACGCGCCGGCTTGCATGCGCCGCGCGGCTGTCCATACTGGCCGCCCCTGAACGGCGGAGCGCTCGTCATGACCACCTATACCGGCGGCTGTCACTGCGGCCAGATCGCGTTCGAAGTCGATGCCGAAATCGACAAGGTGATCGATTGCAATTGCTCGATGTGCGCCAAGCGCGGCGGCTTGCTGGCCTTCGTGCCGGCGGATCGGTTGCGCCTGGAGACCGCGGCGACCCAACTGGCGACCTACACGTTCAACCAGCACAGGATCCAGCACCACTTCTGCCCGGTCTGCGGCATCGCGCCGCTCGGGCGCGGCAGCGATCGCGCCGGCAATGCGATGTGGGCGATCAACGTGCGCTGCCTCGACGGCATCGACCTCCAGAAGCTCGATGTCCAGCACTACGATGGCCTCAGCGCCTGACAGCGTCAGCGGTCACGCGCCGGCGGGGGCGTGACTTCTGGTAGTGGGAGCCAGGCGTGTGCACGCTCGACACTGCACTTCCGTTCGCGTTCGGCTGAAGGCGCGCGCCGACACCTGCCAATTCCCTCTGCCTGCGAGGAACGATCGATGAAACCCCTGCACCAAGCCGCCCTGGCCTGCGTGCTGCTCGCGATCTCGGTCGCGGCGGCGGCGGACGATGCGCCGGAGAAGTCCGCCAAGCCGGAGGTGGCGAAGCAGGACGAGCCGAAGCCGAAGAAACTCGAGGCGAAGCAGAGCGAGACCGACGGCAGCGTCACCATCGGCGGCAAGCGCATCGACTACCGGGCGGTCGCCGGCACGCTGCTGCTCGACGACAAGAAGGACCAGCCGACCGCGAGCATCTTCTACGCGGCGTATTTCAAGAAGGAC
>DASWOS010000177.1:0-8290 GCA_036398645.1 Dokdonella sp.
GGCGCCGCGCCGAGATCGAACAACAGCAGCCGGCACTCGATGGCGCCGTTGTAGAGCACGTAGCGGCGCTCCGCGCGCAGACCGAGCGCGTGGCCGAGCTCGTCGTCGGCGACGATGACGGCCGCGCGCCAGCCGGCGAGCTCCTCGCGGAGGCGCTCGCCGAGCGTGCGGTAGGTCCGCGCGAGCGCGCTGCGCTCGCCGAGCCGCTCGCCGTACGGCGGATTGCAGATCGCGAGCCCGCGCGCGTCGCCGCCGGTCGGACGCCGCAGCCGCTCGACCGGCTGCGCCGCGAACGCGACGCATGCGGCGACACCGGCCGCCTGCGCGTTGCGGCGCGCCTCCTCGAGCACCGCCGCATCGTGGTCGTAGCCGAAGAACACCGGTCGCAGCGCGCCGCGGCCGGCGGCGGCGCGCGCCTGCGCGTCGGCGACGAGGCGCCGCCAGACGCCGGCCTCGTGTCCGCGCCAGCCGAGAAAGCCGAAATAGTCGCGCGCGAGGCCCGGCGCGACGTCGGCCGCGATCAGCGCGCCCTCGATCAGCAGCGTGCCGGAGCCGCACATCGGATCGAGCAGCGCGCCGCCGGCCGCGGCGACGTCGGGCCAACCCGCGCGCAGCAGCATCGCGCAGGCGAGGTTCTCCTTCAGCGGCGCCTCGCCCTGCCCGCGCCGCCAGCCGCGCCGGTGCAGCGGCGTGCCGGAAAGGTCGATCGACGCCGTCGCGCGGTCGCGATGCAGGCGCAGGTTCAGGCGCAACGACGGCCGCTCGACGTCGACATCGGGCCGTGCACCGGTGCGCTCGCGGAATTGGTCGGCGATCGCGTCCTTCGCGCGCAGCGCGATGAACTGCGTGTGCTTCAGCGCGCTCGCAGCGGCGACCGCGTCGATCGCGAACGTGCCGTCCGCGTCGAGGTGCTCGGCCCAGTCGACGCCGCGCATGCCCGCGTACAGCGCGTCCGCGTCGGCCGCGGCGAATTCGGCGATCGGCATCAGCACGCGGCTGGCGAGCCGCGACCACAGGCAGGCGCGATAGGCGAGCTCGAGCGGTCCGGAGAAGTGCGCGCCGGCGCGTGCCTCGCGCGCGTCCGCGGCGCCGAGCGCGGCGAGCTCGTCGCGCAGCAGGTACTCGAGCCCTTTCGGACAGGTCGCGAAGAACGCCGGCACGTCAGCCGAGCGCAACGAGGAAGCGGCGGAACAGCTCGGCGCACGCGTCGACGTGCGCGCCGAGGCGATGATCGTCCGGCACGAGATGCAGCGTGGCGCCGCGCCCGCGCGCGAATCCGATCGCGGCGTCGACCGGGCACAGCTCGTCGTCCCAGCCGTGCACGAGCGCGATCGGCACCGCCGCGGCGCTGAACGCGTGCGCATAGCCCGGGATCGACAGCGGCAGCGCGAGCAGGAACAGCCCGGCGCAGGCGCGCTCGAGCGAGGCGAAGCCGGAGACGAACGCGCCCATGCTCGAACCGGCGAACACGACGCGGCCGCTCGCCGGCGCGGCGGCGACCGTGCGCGCGATCCGCGCGTCGATCGCGCGCGGATCGCGGCGCGCGTCGACGTCGCGGTAGTCGGGCCGGATCTCGCTCCAGCCGAGCGCGGCCGCGACCTCGGCGAGCGCGCTGACCTTCGTCGCCTGCGGCCCGCTCTCGAGACCGTGCGAAAGGATGACCGTACCCGGCATGGGCTTCGTCCGTGGCTTGAGCTGAGGAACGCGACCCGCGATGCTAGCATTGCGACGGCGGCCGCCGGGGCGGCCGCATCTCCCTCGGACCTCCCGATGCCGGCGCTCGCGATCCACGACTGGCCGCTGCCGTACGCGGAACGCCTGCCCTCGCGCGCGCGCGAGGCGATCGATCTCGTCGTCGTGCACTGCACGGAGCTGCCGGACCTCGCGACCGCGCGCGAGTACGGCGAGCGGATTCGCTATGCCGAGACGCAGACCGGCAACAGCGGCCACTACTACGTCGATCTCGACGGCGAGGTGTTCCGCTTCGTCGACGAGCGGCGCGTCGCGCATCACACGTTCGGCTACAACGCGCGCTCGATCGGCATCGAGCTGGTCAACCTCGGCCGTTATCCGCACTGGGCCGACAGCCGGCACCAGACGTTCACGATGCCCTACCCGTCGGCGCAGATCGACGCGCTGCGCCGGCTGCTCGCCCGGCTGCGCGAGAGCTGCCCGCGGCTGCAGCGCATCGCCGGCCACGAGGACCTCGACCGCCGCCTCGAGCCGGCCAGCGACGATCCGACTCGGCTGCTGCGCCGGCGCCTCGATCCCGGTCCGCTGTTCCCGTGGCGCGCGGTGCTCGACGGCGGCGGATTCGAGCGGCTCGAGCCCGTCGCCGACGCCGGCTGAGCCCGGCGCTGCCGTTATACTTGCGCGCCGTTCTCGAGCCGCCGCGCCATGTCGTCCGTCGAAGAACTGCTGACCCTGCTCCGCCTCGAACGCATCGAAGACGACTTCTTCCGCGGCGAGAGCCGCGACATCGGCACGCGCTACGTGTTCGGCGGACAGGTGCTCGGTCAGGCGCTCTCAGCCGCGCAGCAGACCGTCGACCCGACGCGCAGCGCGCATTCGCTGCATGCGTATTTCCTTCGCGCCGGCGACATCGAGCATCCGATCCTGTACCGCGTCGAGCGCACGCGCGACGGCGGCAGCTTCTCGGTGCGCCGCGTGACGGCGATCCAGCACGGCCAGCCGATCTTCAACTTCTCGGCGTCGTTCCAGATCGCCGAGAGCGGCGTCGAGCACCAGCTGCCGATGCCGACGGTGCCGCGCCCGGACGAGGTCGAGCCGTCCGATCCGCTGCCGCCGGAGGAGCTCGCCAAGCTGCCGCCGAAGCTGCAGCGCTGGTTCGGCCGCTCCGGACCGTTCGAGTCGCGCCACATCTATCCGCGCGACGAGCTGAACCCGCCGAAGCGGCCGCCGTTCCAGCAGGTCTGGTTCCGCCTGACCGAGCGCATCGCCGACGCGCCGGCATTGCATCGCGCATTGCTCGCGTACGCGTCGGATTTCCATCTGATCGGAACGACGCTGTTCCCGCACGGGATCTCGTTCCTGCAGCGCAACGTCCAGGTGGCGAGCCTCGACCACGCGCTCTGGTTCCACCGCCCGTTCCGCGTCGACGAGTGGCTGCTGTACTCGTGCGACAGTCCGACCGCACAAGCCGCGCGCGGACTCGCCCGCGGCATGATCTACGACGCGGACGGCCGGCTCGTCGCGTCGACCGCGCAGGAAGGCCTGATCCGTCTGCGCGCGGAAACGGCGTAGGATAAGCGCGCAAGCCGCCGTTCGAGCCCGTCGCCGATGCGCCAGATCTACACCTCGCCGCGCCTCGAGAACGTCCAGCGCGTCGTCGCGCTGATGGCCGAGCACGGCATCGCGACCACGGTCGCGAACCGGCGCGCGTATCAGGGCTCCGACTGGAAGCGCTTCAGCTACACCGCGAAGGGCGATCGCGACGCGTGGCCGCAGGTCTCGGTCGTGCGCTCCGAGGACCAGACCGCCGCGCGGCGCATCCTGCGCGAGGCCGGGCTCGAGCCGGCCACGCGCTTCGCCGACGAGCTCGCCGCGGCCCGCAGCGTCGGCGGCGCCGAGCGTCATCGCCATCTGTCGACGCGGATCAAGCTCGTCGTGCTCGCGCTGATCGCCGGCGTCGCCGTGCTGATCGCGCTGACGCAATGGCATTCCTGACGCGACGCGCGCCGCGCACACGCGCCGCCGCGGCGATGCGGCGCAATTCACGGCGGCTGCGCACCGCCGCCGGATAGAATGCCGCATGCGCTCGGACCTCGTCCGCCTGTTCCAGACGCTGCCGCACCCGTGCGGCTATTTCGTCGAACGCACCGCGCAGAACATCGTCATCGACCCGAGCGCGCCGCAGCTGCCGCAGATCTACGACGTCGCCGTGCAGCGCGGCTATCGTCGCGCCGGCGGGCACGTCTATCACCCGCAATGCAGCGGCTGCCACGCGTGCGTCGCCTGCCGCGTGCCGGTCGAGCGCTTCCGTCCGAACCGCAGCCAGCGCCGCTGCCTCGCGCGCAACGCGGACCTCGCCGCCGGGCTCGCGCCGGCGCGCTACAGCGACGAGTACTTCGCGCTGTACCGGCGCTACCTGCGCGCGCGCCATCCCGACGGCGGCATGGACGACGCGCGTCCGGAGGACTTCGCACGATTCCTGTTCACCGGCTGGAGCCCGACGCGCTTCGTCGAGTTCCGCCGCGACGGACGCCTGCTCGCGCTCGCGGTCACGGACTTCTGCGCGACCGGCGTGTCGGCGGTCTACACGTTCTTCGATCCGGACGAGTCCGCGCGCGGGCTCGGCACGTTCGCGATCCTCAGCCAGATCCGCATCGCGCGCGAGCGCGGGCTGCCGTTCGTCTATCTCGGCTTCTGGATCGAGGGCCATCCGAAGATGGACTACAAGTCCGCATATCGCCCGCTCGAGGTCCTGCGCAACGGCGCCTGGCAGGAGCTGCCGGAGCGCTGAGCGAACCGGCGGCCGGCTAGACGAAGCCGATCTCGTGCTCGCCGTGCATCGACATGACGAGCCGGACCATCGACGTCGGCAGCATGATCTCGAGCTCGAGCGGCTCGCCGCGCGCGCCCTTGCCGCTCAGCGTCATGCCGAACAGCGCGCCGGTCGCGTCGATCTCCGTGCAGACGATGTGCGCGGCGGCGTCGCTGCCTTGGACGTACGGCTTGATCGGCTCGCCGAGCGCTTCGAGCGCCTGCGGGAACAGGAACACGGCATAATTCGGCATGGCGGCGAAGGACTCCGGATCGGACGTACGGGTGGACTCAGGGATCGATCTGCAACGCGGCCGCCGCGCGCACCGCCTTCGCGATCGCGGCCTCGACGTCGTCGGCCCGCGCCAGTGTGACCGCCATCCGGCGCCGACCGCGGACCGCGGGCTTGCCGAACAGCCGCAGCGAGGTGTCGGGCTCGGCGAGCGCGGCGGCGACGCCGTGGTAGCGCGGCCGCTCGCCGTCGCCGTCGGCCAGCACCGCGCACGACGCCGACGGGCCGAACTGACGGATCGCCGGGATCGGCAGGCCGAGGATCGCGCGCGCGTGCAGCGCGAACTCGGACAAGTCCTGCGAGACGAGCGTGACCAAGCCGGTGTCGTGCGGCCGCGGGCTGACCTCGGAGAAGATCGCGCGATCGCCGCGCACGAAGAACTCGACGCCGAACACGCCGCGGCCGCCGAGCGCGGCGGTGATCGCCGCGGCCTGGCGCTCGGCGTCGGCGCGCGCGGCCTCGCTCATCGGCTGCGGTTGCCACGATTCGCGATAATCGCCGTGCTCCTGGCGATGTCCGATCGGCGCACAGAAGCTCGTTCCGCCGACGTGGCGCACGGTCAGCAGCGTGATCTCGTAATCGAATTCGACGAAGCCCTCGACGATGCAGCGGCCGCGTCCGGCACGGCCGCCGGACTGCGCGTGGTCCCAGGCCGCGTCGAGGTCGCGCGCGTCGCGCACGACGCTTTGGCCCTTGCCGGAGCTGCTCATGACCGGCTTGATCACGACCGGCAGGCCGAGCTCGCGCGCGGCCTCGGCGCAGTCCTCGCGCGTGTCGCCGAAGCGGTACGGCGAGGTCGGCAGGCCGAGCTCCTCGGCGGCGAGCCGGCGGATGCCTTCGCGGTTCATCGTGAGCCCGGTCGCACGCGCGGTCGGCACGACGGCGACGCCGGCGGCCTCGAGTTCGATCAGCGTCGGCGTGTGGATCGCCTCGATCTCCGGCACGACGAAGTCCGGCCGCTCGCGCTCGATCAGCGCGCGCAGCGCGACGCCGTCGAGCATGTCGACCACGTGCGCGCGATGTGCGACCTGCATCGCCGGCGCGTTCGCATAGCGATCGACCGCGACGACCTCGACGGCGAGGCGCTGCAGCTCGATCGCGACCTCCTTGCCGAGCTCGCCGGCGCCGAGCAGCAGGACGCGGATCGCCGTGTCGGTGTACGGGGTGCCGAAGGGCTTCATCGCGGGCTCCGGGCGGGCGGGCCGCGCATTGTACGGGAGCGCGCCGCGCGGCTCGCGCGCGGGCGGCGCGGCGCGCGCGTCGGCGCGGTGCCGGCATGAGCCCGATCGCCGCGGCTGCGCACGCGCGCTCGCGCCGCCGGCGCCGGCTGCGATTCGTCGCCGCGCTCGCGCTCGCGCCGCTCTGCGCGCGCGCCGCGCCGCCGGCCGACCAGTGGTTCACCGTGCTGCTCGACGGCCGCAAGATCGGCAGCTTCGAATCGGCACGCGCGGTCGAGGACCGTCGCGTCGTCACCACGCAGACGCTCGATCTCGTGCTCGATCGCGCCGGCTCGCGCGTCGCGCTGAGCAGCAGCGAGACCTCGACCGAGACCGTCGACGGCAAGCCGCTCGCGTTCCGCAGCGTGTCGCGCCTGTCCGGCAGCGAGACCGCGATCGACGGCCGGCTGCACGACGGCACCGTCGACGTCAGCGTGCGCACCGGCGACGAGGTCCGCCGCCGCCGCATGCGTTGGCCGCGCGGCGCGCTGCTGCCCGAGGGGCTCAGGCTCGCCGCGCTGCGCGCCGGCCTCGCGCCGGGCACGCGCTACCGCGAGCTCGCGTTCCAGCCGTCGAGCCTCGACGCGGCCGAGATGACCGGCGTCGTGCACGCGGCCGAGGACGTCGACCTGCCCGGCGGCCGCCGGCGGCTGAGCCCGGTCGAGCAGACGATCGCGTTCGCCGGCGCGCCGATGAAGAGCCGCGCCTGGGTCGACGCGGACCAGACGATCTACAAGCTGACGACGCCGATCCTCGGCGTCGAGCTGACGCTGCTGGCCTGCGACCGCGCCTGCGCGACCGCGCCGAACCAGGGCAGCGACGTGTTCGAACGCACGCTGATGCCGTCGCCGCGGCCGCTCTCGCCGCACGAGCTCGCCGGCACCGTGCGCTACACGCTGGCCGCGCGCGGCGACGACGCGGCACCGCCGCTGCCGCAGACCGGCGAGCAGACCGTCCGGCGCGACCGCGGCGGATGGACCGTCACGGTCGGCCGCGACGCGCGCGCGCGCGCCGAGGACGCACCGGGCGCGGACGACGTGCGCGCGAACGACTGGCTGCAGAGCAACGCGCCGGAAATCGTGCGGCTCGCGCGCCGCGCGGCCGGCGGCGCGACGGGCGCCGGCGAGCGCATGCAGCGCATCGAGCGCTTCGTGCGCGGCTACATCCGCGACAAGAGCCTCGACGTCGGCTATGCGTCCGCGCTCGAGGTCGCGCGCCATCCCGAGGGCGACTGCACCGAGCACGCCGTGCTCGTCGCCGCGCTCGGCCGCGCGCTCGGCATTCCGACGCGCGTCGTCGACGGCCTCGCCTACGCACCCGGCTTCGCCGGCCGCGACCGCGTGTTCGTGCCGCACGCATGGGCGCAGGCCTGGGTCGACGCGCGCTGGCAAAGCTTCGACGCGGCGCTCGACGGCTTCGACGCCGGCCACATCGCGCTTTCGGTCGGCAACGGCGACCCGTGGCGCTTCTACGCCGGGCTCGACCTGCTCGGCCGCCTCGAGCTGCGCGCGGTCGAAACCGTGCGCGACGCGCCGGACGCGGACGCCGCGCCGGCCGGCGGCGGCTGATCTCCGCCGTTGCGAGGATGATATCTAAATGATATCTTTTCCTCGCAACCAGGAGATTTTTCCATGAACGAACGCTCCGCGTTTTCGCTGCGCGGCATCCCGATGCTGCTGACCGTGCTGGTCGCCGCGCTGCTGTACGGCCTGTGGATCGCGCGCCTCGCGACCGCGCCGGGCGCGCGGCCGCTGCAGATCTTCGCGGCCGCCGCCGCCGCATTGCTCGTGCTCGGCTTCCTCTGCAGGGGCTTCTTCCAGGTGCAGCCGAACCAGGGCAAGGTCGTGCAGCTGTTCGGCCGCTACGCCGGCACCGTGCGCGAGGCGGGGCTGCGCTGGACGAACCCGTTCTACGCGCGGCGGCCGATCAGCCTGCGCGTGCGCAACTTCGAGTCCGGGCGGCTCAAGGTCAACGACAGCGACGGCAATCCGATCGAGATCGCCGCGGTCGTGGTCTGGCAGGTGGTCGACACGGCCGAGGCGATGTTCTGCGTCGACGACTACGAGAACTTCGTGCAGATCCAGACCGAGTCCGCGCTGCGGCAGATGGCGCAGAGCTACCCGTACGACGCGCACGACGACGCGCAGCCGTCGCTGCGCAGCCACGGCGACGCGATCAACCTGCATCTGCGCGACGAGATCCAACAGCGTCTCGGCAAGGCCGGCGTCAAGGTCGTCGAGGCGCGCATCAGCCATCTCGCCTACGCGCAGGAGATCGC
>DASWOS010000178.1:0-2783 GCA_036398645.1 Dokdonella sp.
GCTGTCGCCGATGACCAGCTTCGCATCGACCGCCCTGGCCAGCGCCGCGAAGTCGATGTGCCGGTTCAGCACCTGCAACGGGTCACCGAGTCGTTCGCGCTTGGCCTTGCGCTCTTCTCCGGCGAACAGGCTAATCATCGCTCTCGACCTCGGTGCGATGCGACGGCTCAGGATACGATGGCAGAGAGGTTTTTAGAGGTTTCCTTAAGCAATGCGCCGCTCGAGCCGGTGAGCGGAGAACGTTCGTCGCAGGGATCGGCCACGGGCGAGCCGGCGGACACGGCTCGCCCGATTTTCCGGGCACCTCGGCGCGCGACGCGACGTCGCCGATGCGGCGAAGCTCGCCGCGATCTGCGCCGGCCTCGTCGACGAGATCCGGCCGCGTTGCGCAGGCGTCCGCGCGCGCCAGCGGCCGTGGCGCTCGGCGCCGTTTCGCGCGGGCGTGGCTGCGGTGCGCCGTGCCGCATCGCCGCAGCACGGCCGATGCGGCGTCCGGTGCGCGAACATGCGCGGCGGCGTACCATCGCCGCGGCCTCCCGGACAGCGAGAACGGCGATGTTCGATTTCCGCACCGGTCCGATCCTGGGCCTGCTGTGGCGCACGCTGCCGTTCCTCGCGCTGCGTCTCGTCGTCTACCTCGGCATCGCGCTCGCCTACGTCGTCGCGGTCGGCATCGGCGGCGGCATCGGCTTGCTGTTCGGCCACATCGGCGGGCAGGGCGGCGGCGGCGCCGGGCTCGGCGGCCTGATCGGCTTCGTCGTCGTGACCGGGCTCCTGTTCTGGGCGCGCGAGTACCTGCTCTACCTCGTCAAGGCCGCGCACGTCGCGGTGCTCGTCGAGTTGATCGACGGCCGCGGGATTCCGGCCGGCCGCGGCCAGATCGAGCACGGCATCGACGCGGTCAAGCGTCATTTCGGCACCTCGTCGCTGCTGTTCGGCCTGAACCAGCTGCTGCGCGGCGCGCTCGGCGTGTTCAATCGCGCGACCGTGCGCCTCGCGGCGTGGCTGCCGGTACCCGGGCTCGAATCGCTCGTGCGTCTCGCCGACGCGATCGTGAGCACCTCGCTCAGCCATCTCGACCAGGTCGTGCTCGCGCAGATCCTGCGCGCGCCGGCGGCGAATCCGTGGGCGACCGCGAGCGACGCCGCGGTGCTCTACGCGCAGAACTACAAGGCCGTGCTGAAGAACGCGGCGCTGCTGACCTTCGTCGTCTGGGCGCTGACGCTGCTCGTGCTGATCGCGGTCGCCGCGCCGGTCGCCGCACTGATCGGCCTGTTCCACGTGCACGCGGGAATCTGGACGTTCGCGCTCGCGGTCGTCGCCGCGCTGAGCCTGAAGGCCGCGCTGATCGATCCGTTCGCGACGGTCGCACTGTTGCAGGTCTACGACGGCGTCACGCGCGGGCAGGCGCCGGATCCGGAGTGGCGCGCGCGCCTCGAATCGTTGTCGTCGCAGTTCCGCGAGCTGACGCGGCGTGCCGGCGGCGTGCCGGTCGCGCCGATGCCGATGCCGCCGCCTCCGCCGCGCCCGGCGATCTAGGCGCGCCCGCGCCGGCGGCCCGCGCGACGCCGAGCCGCGTCGATCGAGTCGCGTCGGTCGAGTCGCCCGGTCGTGCGATCGGGCGACGGTTTCGGCCGGCGCTCGGGAGGCGGCAAACGGCCGTACCGCCGCATCGCGCGCCGTGTCGCGGCGAATCGGCGCCGAAGTGTCCGCGCGCTTCGAGCCGTTGCATCCGCCGGCGGTGCGAATCCGGGCGGCGCTAGCCGGCGCACTCCGCGAACGCGGCGCGTGCGGCGGCGATCGTCTCGGCGACGACGTCGTCGTCGTGCGCGATCGAGACGAAGCCGGCTTCGAACGCGCTCGGCGCGAGATAGACGCCGCGTTTCAGCATCGCGTGGAAGAAGCGTCGAAACGTCGCGACGTCACAGGCGGTCGCCTGCGCCAAGGTCTCGACCGTTCCGGCGGTGAAGAACAAGCCGAACATGCCGCAGACGCGGTTGATCGCGAGCGGCACGCCGGCTTCGGCCGCCGCAGCCGCGAAGCCGTCGGTCACCCGGCGCGTGCGGCGGTCGAGCTCGGCGTGGAACTCCGGCGTCTGCACGAGCTCGAGCATCGCGAGTCCGGCCGCCATCGCGACCGGGTTGCCGCTGAGCGTTCCGGCCTGATAGATCGGGCCGGCCGGTGCGACCTGTTGCATCAGCTCGCGGCGGCCGCCGTAGGCGCCGACCGGCATGCCGCCGCCGATGACCTTGCCGAACGTCGTCAGGTCCGGCTCGACGCCGTAGAGCGCCTGCGCGCCGCCGAGCGCGACGCGGAAGCCGGTCATGACCTCGTCGAAGATCAGCAGCGCGCCGTCGCGCGTGCAGAGCTCGCGCAGCGCCTCGAGGTAGCCGGGCCGCGGCGGGATGCAGTTCATGTTGCCGGCGACCGGCTCGACGATCAGCGCCGCGATCGTCGTGCCGGCCTCGTCGAACAGCGCGCGCGCGGCATCGACGTCGTTGTACGGCAAGGTCAGCGTCAGGTCCGCGAGCGCCGGCGGCACGCCGGGCGAGGTCGGCGTGCCGAACGTCAGCGCGCCGGAGCCGGCCTTGACCAGGAACGCGTCGCCGTGGCCGTGGTAGCAGCCCTCGAACTTGACGATTCGCGCGCGGCCGGTCGCGCCGCGCGCGAGGCGGATCGCCGACATCGTCGCCTCGGTGCCGGAGTTGACCATGCGCACGACCTCGACCGACGGCACCAGCCGCGCGATCGTCTCGGCCATCGTGACCTCGGCCGCGCACGGC
>DASWOS010000179.1:0-3702 GCA_036398645.1 Dokdonella sp.
GCGCGCCCGCGGGCTCGATCCGCGCAGCCGCACGCTCGCCGGCGAGACCGGCCCGGCCACGCCCGACGAGGCGATGGCGCTCGGCCTCGCGCCGGGCGCGCGCGTCGTGCGGCTGCGCCGGCTGCGCTACGCCGGCGACGCCCCGCTCGCGCTCGAGCGGAGCGCCGTGCCCGCGTTCGCGTTGGCCGGCGCGCGCGGCGTGCGCGACTCGCTGTACGCGGCGCTCGACCGCCGCGGCATGCGGCCGCGCCGCGCGCTGCAGCGTCTTCGCGCCGTCGCATTCGACGCGGAAGCTGCGCGTCTGCTCGGCGTCGAGCCGGGCAGCGCCGGGCTCCTGATCGAGCGGCGCGGCTTCCTCGCCGACGGCCGCGCGGTCGAGCTGACCTTCTCGCATTATCGCGGCGACGCCTACGACTTCGTCGCCGAGCTCAAGGCCGACTGAGATGACCGACACCGCCGCGCGCGCGCCCGAGACGACGCAGATGTACCGCGAGATCCGCGAGTCGGCGCAGATGATCGCGCGCCAGGCCGAGCGCAACGCCGGCGTCGTGCGCGCGCTCGCGGCGGCGCTGCGCGCGGACCCGCCGCGGCTGGTCGCGACCGGCGCGCGCGGCAGCTCCGACAACGCGGCGACCTATGCGAAGTACCTGTTCGAGACGCGCGTCGGCGTGCCGACGAGCTCGGCCGCGCCGTCGGTGCAGTCGGTCTACGCGGCCGAGCCGCGGCTCGCGCAGGCGCTGTTCGTCGCGATCTCGCAGTCCGGGCGCAGCCCGGACCTCGTCGGCCAGGCCGAAGCGGCGCGCCGCGCCGGCGCGCGCGTCGTCGCGATGGTCAACGTCGAGGACTCGCCGCTCGCGCGCGCGGCGGATTTCCTGATCCCGCTGCACGCGGGTCCGGAGCGCAGCGTCGCCGCGACGAAGAGCTTCCTGTGCTCGCTCGCCGCGCTGCTGCACCTCGCCGCCGAGTGGACGCGGGACGATGCGCTGCGCGCCGCGCTCGCGGCGCTGCCGGACGCGCTCGAGGCCGGCTGGGCGCTCGACTGGTCGCCGCTCGTCGACGGGCTCGCCGACGCGCAAAGCCTGTTCGTCGTCGGCCGCGGTGTCGGCCTCGCCGCGGCGCAGGAGGCCGCGCTGAAGCTCAAGGAGACCTGCGGCCTGCACGCCGAGGCGTTCAGCGCGGCCGAGGTGCAGCACGGGCCGATGGCGCTGGTCGGGCCGGGCTTCCCGGTGCTGTTCTTCGCGCAGGACGACGACGCGCGCGCGGGCACGCTCGCGGTCGCGGCGACGTTCCGGGCGCGCGGCGCGCGCGTCTGGGTCGCCGGCGGCGACGGCGACGCCGCGCTGCCGGTACCGGCCGACCTCGATCCGCTCTGCGCGCCGCTGGCCGAAGTGCACCGCTTCTACGGCGCGGCGAACGCGCTCGCGCTGCGCCGCGGCCGCGATCCGGACGCGCCACCGCATCTGAACAAGGTCACCGAGACGGTCTGATGGCGCTCGCGCTCGTCAACGGCCGCGTGCTGACGCCGGCGGGCTTCCGCGACGACGCCGCGGTGCTCGTCGAGGACGGCCGCATCGCCGCCGTCGTCGCCGCCGACGACGCGCGCGTGCGCGACGCGGACCGGCGCGACCTCGAAGGCGGCGTGCTGCTGCCCGGCTTCGTCGACGTGCAGGTCAACGGCGGCGGCGGCGTGCTGTTCAACGACGCGCCGACCGTCGACGCGCTCGCGCGCATCGGCGCGGCGCACCGGCGCTTCGGCACGACCGGCTTCCTGCCGACGCTGATCAGCGACGACGCCGAGATCATGCGCGCGGCGATCGCCGCGGTCGACGCCGCGATCGAGCAGCGCGTGCCCGGCGTGCTCGGCGTGCACCTCGAAGGTCCGTACATCGCGCCGGCGCGGCACGGCGCGCACGATCCGGCGAAGTTCCGCGTGCCCGACGCGCAGGAGCTCGAGCTGGCCGGCTCGCTCGGCCGCGGCGTCACCGTGCTGACGCTGGCGCCGGAGCGCGTGCCGGCCGAGCTCGTGCGCGCGCTCGTCGCGCGCGGCGTCGTCGTCTGCATCGGCCACACCGACGCGAGCTACGCGCAGGCGCGCGCCGCGCTCGACGCCGGCGCGCGCGGCTTCACCCACCTCTACAACGCGATGTCGCCGCTCGCGAGCCGCGCGCCGGGCGTCGTCGGCGCGGCGCTCGAGGACCGCGCGAGCTGGTGCGGCCTGATCGTCGACGGCCATCACGTGCATCCGGCCGCGCTGCGCGTCGCGCTCGCGGCGAAGCCGCGCGGCAAGTGCGTGCTCGTCACCGACGCGATGCCGCCGGTCGGCGGCGGCGGCGACACCTACCGCCTCGCCGGCGCGACGATCACCTGCCGCGACGGCCGCTGCGAGACGCCGGACGGCGTGCTCGCCGGCTCCGCACTCGACATGGCGCAGGCGCTGCGCAACGCGGTCGAGCTGCTCGGCCTGCCGCTCGACGAGGCCGCGCGCATGGCCTCGACGTATCCGGCCGAGTTCCTCGGCCTCGACCGCGAGCTCGGCGCGATCGCGCCGGGCCGCCGCGCCGACTTCGTCGAGCTCGACGCCGCGCTCGGCGTGCGCCGCACCTGGATCGGCGGCATCATCGCGGCCTGAAGCGCGCGCCGTGTCAGTCGGCGGCGCCGGATCGCGTACCCCGTAGCATGCCGATCGCAGAGGAGAGTCCGATGAACGCCGCCGCCGAGATCCATCCGCCGTTCGCCGTCGCCGCTGCGCTGCGCGTCCGTACGCATGCGCCGAGCCGCCGGCGTGCCTTCGCCGCGCTCGCGCGGCTCGCGACGACGCTGCTCGCGTTCGCGCCCCACGCGCCGACGCGCATGCAGTCGTCGACGCCGGAGCCGCCTCCGGCGCCGGCCGACGCGGACGCGAACCGCGATCCGAACGGCGATGCGAGCGGCACGCCGCCGGGCGGCGGCGGCGCGCAGCCGACCGACACGCCGGCGCTCAAGAAGCAGCCGACCTGACGCGAGCGCAGCGCGCGGGCCGCGGCCGCGTCGCGGCGGCCGCGCGATCGATCGGGCGCAGCCGGCTCGCGGTGCCGCCTCGCGCGCAGCTCCGCGGCGCAGCGCGGGACCGCGCCGCTCGTTCGCGACGAACAGCCGCCGCGCGGACGGATACAGGTCGAGCGCGATCGCCGGCAGCGCGCGCAGCCGGTCGCGCGCGGCGGCGACGCGCCGCTTCGCGTCGGCCGGTCGATCCGGAAGCCGTTCGCAGGCGCCGAGCAGCAACTCGGCCTGCGGCAGCCAGATCGGCAGCGCGCCGGACGTGCGCTCGATCTCCGCGAGCGCCTGCTGCAGCAGCGGCACGGCCTCGTCGCAGCGGCGCGCGCCGACCAGGAAGTCCGCGTACGGAATCCGCCAGCCGTAGGTGCCGGAGCCACCGTCCGCGGCGAGTGCGTCGGCGACGGCGACGCTGGCGCGATAGTGCGTCTCGGCGCCGCGCGCATCGCCGGCGAGCTGCTCGGCGAGCGCGAGCTCGCGCAGCGCGAGCGCGAAGTCGCGCGCGTGCTCGCCGGTCAGCGCGCGCTGCTGCGCGAGCGCGCGGGCCGCGAGCGGCAGCGCCTCGGCCGCGCGGCCTTGCTGCTCGAGCGTGCGCGCGAGCGCCTGCAGGTTCGTGATCTCGGTGCCGACGCCGTTGTCGCTGCGGATGCGCGTCAGCAGATCGCGCTG
>DASWOS010000180.1:0-9179 GCA_036398645.1 Dokdonella sp.
GGCGCCAGCGGCCGAAGCTCATGCCGGTCTGCCGGACGAGAAGCCGCGCCAGCGTGCGTTCGCTCAGCCCTACGCGCCGCGCCCAGGTCTGCATCGTTCCGCGTTCGGCGGGGTCGTCGACGATCGCCTCGACGATCGTGCGCAGCCGCGCGTCCGCCGGCATCGGTAGGTGCAGATTCCCCGTCGGCGCGGCGGCGAGCTCGTCGAGCAGCAGCGCGACCAGGCGCGACGCCGTGCCGCCCTCCGGATACAGCAACGGCAGACTCGCCGAGCGCACCACGAGCTCGCGCAGCAACGGCGTCGCGAGGACCGTGCAGCAGCCGTGCGGGAGACCCGCGGCGACGGCCGGATCGATGAAGACGACGTAGCACTCGAGAGTGCCCGCCGAGGTGACCCTGTGCAGGACGCCACCCGGTATCCAGATCGCGCTCTGCGGCGGCACGATCCACAGGCCACGTTCCACTTCGCCGGTGAGCACGCCTCGCAGCAACAGCAGCAGCTGTCCTTTCCGATGACGATGAAAATCCATCTCTTGTCGTTCGAGTTCCTGCTGCTGGAGCTCGGCCATCACGATGCCGGTCGCGCCGATGCTCACGACCGGTCGCGGGACGAGATCCGGGTCCATCCATCCGTCGACGGAAGCGGGAAGCGCGCTGATCAGGGGCATCGGAGGCGAGCAGGCGTGGCCGGAAATCGACATATCTTGTCGGTATTGACCAATGCTGCCAAGGCGCCGAGCGCCTACGATGCGCGCATACAGCCAACGGAATCCTCCGTAGCCAGATCCTTCGGAGTCACGCTATGGATTCGTTGAGCACGGGGCGCGTCGCCCGGACCTTGCAACGGCTGTTCCGCGAGGCCGAGCAGGCCGACCGGCCGCTGATGGAGGCCTTCGCCGCGGCCGAGCCGCCGGAGCGGCTGCTCGCCCAGACCGTCGCGACGCATTTCGCCGAGGAACGCCGCGACCTCCGCGGCTTCTATCGCGGCTACGTCGACAACTTCCTGAACGTCGCGCCCGAGTACGGACGGTTTCTCTACCAGTGCGTGCGTGCGCGCCGCGCGACGCGGATCGTCGAGTTCGGCACCTCGATGGGCATCTCGACGATTCATCTGGCCGCGGCGTTGCGCGACGGCGGCGGCGGCCGCTTGATCGGCACCGAGCTCGAGCCGAGCAAGGCCGCGCGTGCGCGCGCGAACCTCGAGGCGGCCGGTCTCGACGCTCTGGTCGAGATTCGCGTCGGCGACGCGCGGGAGACGCTCGCCGACGTCGGCGGTCCGATCGACTTCGTTCTGCTCGACGGCGCCTTCAGCCTGTACCTGCCGGTGCTGAAGTTGCTGGAGCCGCATCTGCAGTCGGGCGCGCCGATCCTCGCGGAGAACGCGTTTGCATACGACGACGCGTACCTGGCTTACGTCCGCGATCCCGCGAACGGCTATCTCTCGCAGCCGATTCCGATCAGCGAAGGGCGCGGCAACGAGTTCACGGTGGTCACGCGATGACGAGCTCGCCCGCCGATCCCGCGATCTTGCCGTCCGGACGGCTGAGCCGCGCGTTCACGCGCCTGTTCATGAAACGCGCGCGCGTCGCGGCGGCCGAGCGCGTCGCCGAGGGTTTCCGCCTGATCACGTTGGAGAGCCCGGAATTCCGCGGCGCGCGCTGGGCGCCCGGGCAGAAGGTGCAGATCGCGATCGGATCGGCCTTCGTTGCGCGGACGTTCACGCCGATGGACTGGGACGCGGACGCCGGGCGGACGCACATCCTCGGTTACGCGCACGCCGGCGGCGGACCCGGCAGCGCCTGGCTCGATCGGGCCGCGCCGGGCGATCCGTGCGACGTGTTCGGACCGCGTGCATCGCTCGACGTCAGCCGCGCCGCCGGCATGTGCGTGGTGATCGGCGACGAAACCTCGATCGGCTTGGCCTGTGCGCTCGCTCGATGGCGTCCGGCCGGATCGCCCGCGGCGTGCCTGCTCGAAGTCGACCGCCTCGCCGATGTCCGCGCGGTGCTGGCGCGGCTCGATCTGCACGCAGGCGAGTTGTTCCAGCGGACGACCGGCGATGCGCACCTCGACGACGTCGAGCGGCGCCTGCCGGAGCTCGCAGCGAGCGGCGCGACATTCGTCCTGACCGGCAAGGCGTCTTCCATTCAGCGGCTGCGGCGCGCGCTGAAAGGCCTGGGCGTGCCGTCGTCGCGTCTCGCGACCAAGCCGTATTGGGTGCCGGGGAAGACCGGTCTCGACTGAGCGGCGATGCGAGCCGGCCGTTGCGCCGTCCTGCGGCGAGATCCGGAGCTCAGCGCGCAGAGCCGGTGCGATCCGCGCCGGCCGTGTCGTGACGCGGTCGAAAAGGCCGACGTGGTTCGATAAGCCGCGGTCCTTCCCGCAAACGGAAGCTCTGTCTGCTGCCGCGCGCAGGCGACCCCACGACGGACTCGGACGCCCAGAGCGTCCCGTGGTTCGTCCGTGGGATTTCCGAAACTCGAATCGCTCCGGTCGAACGATCACGACCGAGCCGGTACTCGGACCGGGCCGGATGCGGCGGCGAACGCTGCGTCCGGTCACGGCGGTCGATCGCGCAACAAAAAACCCCGCGATGGCGGGGTTTTGCGGATCGCCGCGGAGCGCATCGGCGTCCGGGCCATGCGATTGGTGCCCAGGAGAGGACTCGAACCTCCACGGTGTTACCCGCTAGTACCTGAAACTAGTGCGTCTACCAATTCCGCCACCTGGGCAGGCGAGGAACGCCGCGGCGAAACGCGGGCGGCGAACGATACTGAGCACCGTCGGAACTGTCAACGAGCGCCGCTTGCAATCGCCGGGAGGCTGGGCGACGCTCCGACTCTTGCCAAGGAGGAGCCTGCTTTGAGGAAACGAGGAAACGACCGTCCGCGCACCGAGCGTGGCCGCAACCGGCGCGGCTCCGGCCGCCGCGCCGCCGCCGCGCCGAACTCCGCGCCCGCCGCCGCCGCCGCCGGCGTGCCGCCGATCCGCGATCCGTACGCCGATCGCGAGGCGCTGCGCTACGAGCGGCCGATCGCGAGCCGCGAGGCGATCATCGAGTTGCTCGAGTCGCACGGCGAGCTGATGACGCTGGACGCGATCGCGCGCACGCTGAACCTGACCGCGCCGCCGGATTTCGAGGCGCTGACGCGTCGCCTCGCCGCGATGCTGCGCGACGGCCAGCTGATCCAGAATCGCCGCGGCGGCTACGGCGTCGCGAGCAAGCTCGACCTGATTCCCGGCAGCGTCATCGCGAACGCGGAAGGCTACGGCTTCCTGCGTCCGGACGACGGCGTCGACGATCTCTATCTGTCGCCGGCCGAGATGCGCAAGGTGCTGCACGGCGACCGCGTGCTCGCGAGCGTCGTCGGCGTCGACCGGCGCGGACGCCGCCAGGGCGCGATCGTCGAGGTGCTCGAACGGCGCTCGCCGCGCCTGGTCGGCCGCGTCGTCGAGGAGAACGGGCTCGTGCTCGTCGTGCCGGACGACCGCCGCCTGCACCAGCACGTGCTGATCCTGCCGGGCAAGGAGCGCAACGCGCGCTCGGGCCAGATCGTCGTCGTCGAGATCACCGATCAGCCGACCGCGCAGCGCGGTCCGATGGGCTGCGTGCTCGCGGTGCTCGGCGAGCGGCTGACGCCTTCGCTCGTGGTCGAAATGGCGATCGCGAGCCACGATCTGCCGCGCGAGTGGCCGGCGGCCGTGCTGACCGACGCGGCTGCGATCGCGCCGGAGGTGTCCGCCGCCGAAATCCAGGGCCGCGTCGACCTGCGCCGCGTGCCGCTGGTGACGATCGACGGCGAAGACGCCAAGGACTTCGACGACGCGGTCTACGCCGAGCCGATCGAAGACGGCTTCCGCTTGATCGTCGCGATCGCCGACGTCTCGCATTACGTCGAGCCCGGCACGGCGATCGACGAGGAAGCCTACAAGCGCGCGACCTCGGTCTACTTTCCGGGCTTCGTCGTGCCGATGCTGCCGGAGACGCTGTCGAACGGCATCTGCTCGCTGAATCCGGCGGTCGAGCGGCTCTGCATGGCCTGCGAGATGCGCGTCGATCACGACGGCGAGGTCGTGCGCGCGAAGTTCTATCCGGCGGTCATGCGCTCGCACGCGCGGCTGACCTACACGCGCGTCTGGCAGGCGCTCTGCGAGAAGGATTCCGACGCGCGCCGCGAGTACGCCGACCTGATGCCGCAGCTCAAGCAGCTGCATCAGCTCTATCGGCTGCTCGCGAAGGCGCGCCGTCGCCGCGGCGCGATCGAATTCGAGAGCCGCGAGGTCGACTACCGGCTCGGCCCGAACGGCGAGGTCGTGCAGCTCGGCACGTACGAGCGCAACGACGCGCATCGGCTGATCGAGGAGTGCATGATCGCCGCGAACGTCGAGGCGGCGAAGTTCCTGCAGAAGCGGCGCATTCCGGCGCCGTACCGCGTGCACGCGCCGCCGCCGGCGTCGAAGTACGAGGATCTGCTCGAGTTCCTGCGCGAGTTCAAGCTGTCGCTGCCGCCGCTCGCCGAGGTCACGCCCGGCGACTTCTCCGAGCTGCTGCGCAAGGTGCGCAAGCGACCCGACGCGAGCCTGATCGAGTCGGTGCTGCTGCGCGCGCAGAGTCTCGCGGTCTATCAGCCCGGCGACCCGGGCCATTTCGGCCTCGGCCTGGCCAGCTACACGCATTTCACCTCGCCGATCCGCCGCTATCCGGACCTGCTCGTGCACCGCGCGATCCGCCACGCGCTGGCCGGCGGCACCGCCAGCGACTATCGCTACAGCCCGGCCACGATGGCGAGCTTCTGCGTGCATTGCTCGACCAACGAGCGGCGCGCCGACGAGGCCGAGCGCGACGTCGACGAGCGCTACCGCTGCGCGTGGATGGAGAAGCACGTCGGCAGCACGTTCGACGGCATCGTGACCGGCGTGACCTCGTTCGGCCTGTTCGTCGAGCTCGATCAGTCGAAGATCAACGGGCTCGTGCACATCACGCAGCTGCCGAACGACTACTACCACTTCGATGCGACGCGGCGGCTGTTGACCGGCGAGCGGCGCGGGTTGAAGTTCCGCCTCGGCGACGCGGTGCGCGTGCAGGTGCTGCGCGCGAGCCTGGAGGATCGCAAGATCGATTTCCGTCTCGTGTCCGAGCGCTGACGACGACGCGGGGGATCGCCGTCGCGCGCAGCGGTTAGAATCGCGCCGTGAGCAACGAACTCCTGATCGGCATCCACGCGGTCGACGCGGCGCTGACGCACGACGCCGGCAACGTCGTCGAGCTGTACCTCGAGAGCGGCAGCCACAATGCGCGGCTCAAGGAGCTCGGTGAGCGCGCGCGCTCGCTCGGCATCCGCCCGCACGCGCGCGAGCGCGAAGCGCTCGATCGCATGACCGGCGGCGCGCGGCATCAGGGCGCCGTCGCGCGCTATCGCGCGCCGGCGCCGCTCGCGGAATCGGCGCTCGTCGGGCTCGCCGAGCGCGCCGGCCGCGACGCGTTGTTCCTCGCGCTCGACGGCGTGACCGACCCGCACAATTTCGGCGCGTGCCTGCGCAGCGCGGAGGCCGCCGGCGCGACCGCGGTTGTCGTGCCGAAGGACCGCGCGGTCGGCGTCACGCCGACCGTGCGCCGCGCGTCGGCCGGTGCGGCCGACCGCGTGCCGATCGTCGTCGTGACGAATCTCGTGCGGGCGCTGAACGCGTTGAAGGAGGCCGGCGTCTGGCTCGTCGGGCTCTCCGGCGGCACCGAGCAGTCGATCTACGCGATCGATCTGGCCGGCCCGGTCGCGCTCGTGCTCGGCAGCGAAGGCGAGGGCCTGCGGCGGCTGACGCGGGAGACCTGCGACTTTCTCGCGCGGATACCGATGCGCGGCGACGTCGAGAGCCTGAACGTCTCGGTCGCGACCGGCATCGTGCTGTTCGAGGTGCTGCGGCAGCGCGGCGGACGCGAGTAGCCGCTGCGCGGAGCCCGGCTCGCCGGCGCCGCTTCACTTGAAACGCGCGGTGCGGACGCCGCACGTCGAGGGCTTCGGAGACGCCGCCTCGAGCGCCGTCGGCGTCGGCGGTGCGGCGACCGAGGACGACCGCCGTCGTTCGCGATCAGCGCGGATCGTCGAACGGCGCGACCGACATCGAGGTCGAATCGCCCTTGCGCCGCGATTGGCCGATCATCGTGCCGTGCACGAGGAAATAGACGTACTCGGCGATGTTCGTCGCATGGTCGCCGATGCGCTCGAGATTCTTCGCCATGAACAGCAGGTGCGTGCACGGCGTGATGTTGCGCGGGTCCTCGATCATGTACGTCAAGAGCTCGCGGAACAGGCCGGTGTACTGTTCGTCGAGCTCCTCGTCGCGAGTCCACGCGTCGAGCGCGCGGTCGGCGTCGTTGTCGCGATACGCCGCGAGCACCTCGCGGACCAGCGTCACGGCGAGCTGGGCCAGCCGCGGCAGCGCCGAAGCGAGCTGCACCGGCGCGGACTGGTTCAGCACGATCGCGCGCTTGGCGACGTTCGCGGCGTAGTCACCGATGCGTTCGATGTCGGCGGCGATGCGCAGCGCGGCGAACACCTCGCGCAGGTCGCGCGCCAGCGGCTGGCGCAGCGCGAGCAGGCGCACGACGTCGTGGCTGACTTCCTGCTCGAGCGCGTCGATCGCGGCGTCGCTGTGCACGACCCGGAGCGCGGCGTCGTCGTCGCGCTCGATGACCGAGTCGATCGCGGCGTCGATCTGTGCGAGCGCGAGCGCGCCCATGCGCTGGATTTCGCCGGTCAGCCGGCCGAGCTCCTCGTCGTAGCTCTTGACGATGTGTTCGCTCTGCGGCGTCGCGTTCATCCGAATCGTCCCGTGATGTAGTCTTCGGTCTGCTTCTTCGTCGGCTTCGTGAACAGCGTCTCGGTGTCGCCGAACTCGATCAGCTCGCCGAGATACATGAAGGCCGTGAAGTCCGAGCAGCGCGCCGCCTGCTGCATGTTGTGCGTCACGATCGCGATCGTGTAATGGTCCTTCAGCTCGGCGACGAGCTGCTCGATCTTGCCGGTCGCGATCGGATCGAGCGCCGACGTCGGCTCGTCGAGCAGGATGACCTCGGGGCGCAGCGCGACCGCGCGCGCGATGCACAGGCGCTGCTGCTGGCCGCCGGAGAGGCCGAGCGCGCTCTGCTTCAGCTTGTCCTTGACCTCGTTCCAGAGTGCGCCCTGCAGCAGCGCCTGTTCGACGCGCGCGTCCATCTCGCTCTTCGGCAGACGCTCGTAGTGGCGGATGCCGTAGGCGATGTTGTCGTAGATCGACATCGGGAACGGCACCGGTTTCTGGAACACCATGCCGACCTTCGAGCGCAGCCGGTTCAGCGGGAACTTCGCGTCGAGGATGTTCTCGCCGTCGAGCAGGACTTCGCCGCGCGCTTCGAGCTTCGGGTAGATCGAGTAGATTCGGTTGAACACGCGCAGCAGCGTCGACTTGCCGCAGCCGGACGGTCCGATCAGCGCGGTCACGCGCTTCTCGGCGACGTCGAGGCTGACGTCCTTCAGCGCGCGGAAGCCGTCGTAGAAGAAGTCGAGACCGCGCGCGGCCATCTTCGGCCGTCCGCTGCCGCGCGCCGCGGTCGCGGCCGCGGACGGCGTCGCCGCATGGCCTACGGAGAAATGGGCATCAGTCATGGCTCGCCTTGTTGCGCAGAAGAATCGCTCGGGAAACGACGCTGAGCAGCAGCACGAACAGCGTCACGACGAACGCGCCGGCCCAGGCCAGCGCGTGCCAGGACTCGTACGGGCTCATCGCGTATTGGAAGATCACCACCGGCACGCTCGCCATCGGCGCGTTCAGATCGCTCGTCCAGTACTGGTTGTTCAGTGCGGTGAACAGGAGCGGCGCGGTCTCGCCGCTGATCCGCGCGAGCGCGAGCAGGATGCCGGTGACGATGCCGGGCAGCGCCGCGCGGTACAGCACCTGCAGCGTGACCTTCCACTGCGGAACGCCGAGCGACAGCGCGGCCTCGCGCATCTGGCTCGGCACGAGCTGCAGCATCTCGTCGGTCGTGCGCACGACCACCGGCAGCACGATCAGCGCGAGCGCGAGCGCGCCGGCGAGCGCCGAGAAATGGCCGACCTGCCTGACCACGAGCGTGTAGACGAACAGGCCGAGCACGATCGACGGCGCCGACAGCAGGATGTCGTTGACGAAGCGGATCGCTTCGCCGATCGGCTTCTTCTTCGCGAATTCGGCGAGATAAGTGCCGGCCGCGACGCCGATCGGCGTGCCGATCACGATCGCGAGCGCGCTCATGACCAGGCTGCCGAACAGCGCGTTCGCGAGGCCGCCGTCGGAGCCGGGGGGCGGCGTCATCTGCGTGAAGAGATCGGGCTTCAACGCGGCGATGCCGGTGCGCAGCGTCGTCCACAGGATCCATACGAGCCAGAACAGGCCGAATGCGGCGCACAACCCCGAGACGACGAGATTGAACGCGTTGACGAGACGGCGCTTGCGATAGAGGCGGTCGGCGACGTCGCTCATTTCAACCCCTCCTGGCGAGAGAGACGGCTCAGCATCAGCTTCGCGAACGAGAGCACGATGAACGTGACGACGAACAGCAGGAAGCCGAGCGCGATCAGCGACGAGCGGTAGAGCTCCGAGTCCGCCTCGGTGAATTCGTTCGCGATCGTCGCCGCGATCGAGTTGCCGGGCTCGAGCAGCGACGCGGACAGCCGGTGCGCGTTGCCGAGCACGAACGTGACCGCCATCGTCTCGCCGAGCGCGCGGCCGAGGCCGAGGAAGATGCCGCCGATCACGGCCGAGCGCGTGTACGGCAGCACGATGTCCCAGACGACTTCCCAGGTCGTCGAGCCGAGCGCGTAGGCCGACTCCTTGAGCCGCGTCGGCACGGTCAGGAACACTTCGCGCATGACCGACGAGATGAACGGGATGACCATGATCGCGAGCACGATGCCGGCGGTCAGCATGCCGATGCCGAGCGGCGGACCGCGAAACAACGTGCCGACGAACGGCAGCGCGCCGACGTGCGCGTCGAGCCACGGTGAGACGTATTCGCCCATGATCGGCACGAACACGAACAGGCCCCACATGCCGTAGATGATCGACGGGATGCCGGCCAGCAGCTCGATGGCGGCGCCGACCGGAGTGCGCAGCCAGTTCGGCGCGACCTCGGTCAGGAACAGGGCGATGCCGAAGCTGACCGGTACC
>DASWOS010000181.1:0-3741 GCA_036398645.1 Dokdonella sp.
GGCCCAGGCCGTCGAGCGCCTGCAGCAGGGCGGGGGAAAGCGGGAAAGCGGAAAACGAAGTCATGCGCAATGATCGCAGCTCTGGCGCGCGTACGGGAGCGACGCGGTGGCGTGCGATGCGTGCGGCCCGCGCAGGTTTCCGGTGCGTGGCGATATGCCGAGATACCGCAGACCTCGGCTCGGACTGCACGAGAATACCGAGCGAGGCGGTCGTCGAGCATCGCACCCGCCGAGCGCGGTCGGGCGCGTACGCGGCCGCCTGCCGCCGACGGACGGTTTTCCGCGCGCGGAGACGCGCAGCGCGCCGCGCCTACGGATCAGGGCATCGCGCCGACGCCAGTGCACGATTCGATGGCCGTCCTCGCAGCTTCGCAGTCGACCGCACGCCGCGCAGCGAGGCCGCGGCGCCGCCTCGCCGTACGACGAGCGGCGAAGCGCGGTCGCTCCGGCGCATCCGGCGCCGGTCGGCCCTCAATGCCGCGCCGGCATCAGCACGCCGTCGATCACGTGGATGATGCCGTTGCTGGAAAGGATGTCCATCACGAGGACGCTCGCGGCGTCGATGCGGAACCGGCCGCGCGCCCTGCCGATCAACGCGTATTCGCCGCCGACCGTCTTCGTCTCGCGCATCAGACCGAGCTCGTCGCCGGACACTTCGCCCGCCGCGATGTGATATTTCAGCACCGAGACGAGCTCGGCCTTGTTCTCCGGCTTCATCCAGTCGTCGAGCCGGCCGGCCGGGAGCCGCGCGAACGCCTCGTCGCTCGGCGCGAACAACGTGTACGGGCCGGTATCCTTCAGCGTGTCGGCGAGCCCGGCCGCGGCGAGCGCCTGGCCGAACGTCGTCAGCATGCCCTGTGCCGCGGCCGCGTCGACGAGGTTGGCGCGCGGGGTGAGATCGGATGCGTTCATCGGAGAGAGCCTTGTCGTGCTCCGCCGGAGCGGAGTGGCGGCGGCCGAAGCCGGGAGCTCGTAGGAGCCGAAGAGGCGACGCGCGTACGCTGCGGAGCGGACCGCGTTCGGTGCCGAATCCGCGCGGCGGCGAGCGCCGTGCGCGAGCGTATCGTGGTGGCCGCGCGCGACGTATGGAACCGGTCGACGGCGCGCGTCAGCAAGCAGGGAGCGGAGAGCGGACGACCGTTGGTGCCGCGTCGCCGCGGCAATGAACCGGCCTCGAGCCTAGGCCGTCGGCGCGTCGAACGAGCGCGTCTTGCAAGCCGGGCAGCCACAGCTGCCGGCGCAAGGCAGTGCGCAGGTCGATGTGCACGTGCACGGATAATGATCCGCGTCGGCGGCCGTGCGGCGGTAATAGCCGTCGGTCGCGAGGTAGCGGTGTCGTCCCTGCTCGGTAGGGCAGGCGAGCGGTTCGTCGAGCGAAACAGCCATGATCGGCCTCCGGGACTGAGGGAGTGGCGACGCTTCGGCGGATCAGATCCGTCTCGCGGAGAGCGGTGCGGCGATCTCGTGCTCGGTAGCGGACCCGGTCACGCGATCGTGGAATCGGTCGTGCAGCGGCGATGCGGCCGCCGCGCGCGAAAACGGATCCGGGCATGCCGGATCCGTCGAGTCGAATCGCGCTGGTCGGGTTAGGTCCGGCGCGAGGTCTTGCTGGCGATCAATGACGGCTGGGGGTCAGCACTTCGTCGATCAGGTGGATCACGCCGTTGCTCGAGAGGATGTCCGCCGTGGTCACGTTCGCGTCGTCGATCTTGACGCGATCGCCGGCCGTCGTGATCTTCGCGATCTGGCCGCCGGACGTCTTCGTGTCGCCGAGCTTGCCGACGTCGCTGCCGGAGACCTTGCCCGGCGTCACGTGGTACTTCAGCACCGAGATCAGTTCGGCCTTGTTCTCCGGCTTCATCCAGCCGTCGACCTTGCCGGCCGGCAGGCGGGCGAACGCGGCGTCGGTCGGTGCGAACACCGTGAACGGGCCGCTGCCCTTGAGCGTCTCGGTCAGGCCGGCCGCGGCCAGCGCCTTGCTGAATGTGTTGAGCGTCCCCTGTGCCGCTGCGGTAGCGACGAGATCGGTGCGCGGCTCGGCGTTGGCACGAGCGTTCGCGTTGGAAGCATTGACGTTGGAATTGTTCATGGGAAGGACCTTTGGTGTGCTCCGCTGGGGCGGAACGAAGGCGGCCGAAGCCGTGGCCCCCGACGATCCGGAGGCGCGTTACTCAGAGGCGAGGGGGGAGACCGCGAGAGCTGAGGGCGTGTGCCGCGACGCAGTGCGTCTGGCATTCACCGACCATACTCCATCCCGTGTTACGTGAGTGTGAGTTGGCCGCGACGTTTTGCAATATGCGATGAAATAGCCATGGAGGCGGCGACGTAATCAAAGCGGAACGGCGCGAAACGCGCGCGTCGTAGCGAGTGCCGTAATGCCGTTCCGCACGCGTGCGACGGCGACGGTTCGCGATGCGTGCAGTCGATGCGCTTAAGAACACGCGGCGCGGCGCGAGCGGCGCTGCGGCCATTCCTGTCGCCGCGCGCGTCGCCGCGCCGTCGGCATCGACCATCGTGCACACCGGCGCGCCGTCCGCGCGTGTGCCGAATGCGGAGCCGGTTCGACGTCGGGCACTCTCGCCGATGCGCTCAGCACGCTCGATCACTGCCACTGCGTGCGCCGGCACACCGGACGCACCGTGAGCGCGAACTCCGTTCGGCGGCGGCGGCGCCGCCGCTGCCGATCGTCGGTGCATCGAACGCGTCGCATCGCTCAGCGCACCGGCACGGGCGGCGCGACACGCAGCGTCGGCTCGATCGCGACGCTGCGGTCACCGCTGAGGATCTGCACGACGCCGTCCTGGATCAGGCATTGCAGGCGCATCGTGCGGTCGGCGAGCGCGCCGAGCGCGGCGCTCGCCGCGCCGGGGATGTCGATCACGGTGAGGTTGCGCGCGCGGCCGAGCGCGGCCTGGTTCTTGTCCCACCACGCCTGCGCGGCGCGTCCGCCGTAGCTCACCACCACGACCTGGCGCGCGCGGCCGCAGGCCTTGCGGATGCGCTGCTCGTCCGGCTGGCCGAGGTCGATCCACTGCGCGATCTCGCCGTCGCGCTCGGTGCGCCAGAGATCCGGCTCGTCGTCGCTGGAGAGGCCGCGGCCGAACGCGAGCCGCTCGTCCGCGAACAGCGCGAACGCGAGCAGCCGCACCATCAATCGCTCGTCGGTCTCCGACGGATGCCGTGCCAGCGTCAGCACGTGCATCGCGTAGTAATGCCGGTCCATGTCGCTGATCTGCAACTCGGCCTTGTAGACGGTGGCGTTCTGCGCCATGCGCTCGCTCGATGCTGGAAGGGCCGGCATTGTAGGCCGCGGCGGCCGCCAGGTCGGCGCTTTCGTCCGTCGGGGCGCGGTCCACCGCGACCCGCATCGAAAAAATGGGGTCAGAGTCACTTTTCAGGAAAAGGGGTCGGAGTCATTTTCCGAACGGAGCCCCAGCGAAAAACGGGGTCAGAGTCACTTTACGCCGGTACGGAACGTGAGCGAAAAACGGGGTCAGAGTCATTTTACGCCGGTACGGAACGTGGGCGGAAAGGCGACTCTGACCCCATTTAACTTTAGAACGTTCATGCCGTGCGACGGGCGCGACTTTCGTCGAGTTCCGAGCGTTGATCGCCGGATCGAGAAAACCATTAAAATCGATCTTTTATCGAAAAGAACATCACCCTGCGCGGCATGGCTGACGTTTCACCGTTGCACGAAGTCCTTATTACCAGACGAACGGCCGCACACCATCGGCGCTC
>DASWOS010000182.1:0-9616 GCA_036398645.1 Dokdonella sp.
TCGGTGCGATGCGACGGCTCAGGATACGATGGCAGAGAGGTTTTTAGAGGTTTCCTAAATGGGCGTATTCCACCTCATATATAGTGTTAAACCCGAGCGTTCCGCCCCCGCAAGATGGATCATTTAAATAATGATCCGCGAACCACCCGCCGGTTATCACGTTTCCGCATACGGTCTGATATTGTAAGGCATGAGCACTTTTCGTCGTGGCAGCGAAGCACGACAGCATAAAGCCGAGACAGAATACAAGACTTGGAATATTTCGCTTCAACCGGATCATCGAAAGCCTCCCGAGGCATAGTGATGGTCGAATATCCCGCGATGAAAATATAATTGTTATTGGCTGTTGATATTGCGAGCTTATTGCATGCTCATTCAGGCCAGCGCCTGCGCGACCATCGCTTCGATCGCGTCGAGATCGGGAATGATCGCGCGGTCGTCGCGCACGAGCACTTCGGCGCGCACGCCGGGCGCGCGCGGGCTCTCGTCGCTGGTCGGGATCAAGAGCTCCGGCGTGATCGTCGTCAGACGCGGGAAGCCCTGCGCGAGCAGCGCGAGGAACGGCATGCCGGCGTCGCCGCCGAGCGCCTTCAGCACGGCCACGCGCGCGTTCGCGCGATCCTCCTCGGCGTGCAGGCCGGCCAGCATCGGAAACGAGAACAGCGGCAGGCGCCAGCCGCGCCACGGCAGGCGGCCGAGCAGCCACGCCGGCGCGTGCGGCACCGGCTCCGGCCGAGCGTAGCTGATGACCTCGGCGACGCTCGCGTTCGGCAGCAGCACGCGGCTGCCGGTGACCGGCACCATGACGCCGCGGATTTCGCGCGGAAGGTCGGCCATTCGTCAGCTCCTCTCGTTCGATTCGGCCAGAAGCTTCCGCGCGAGCTCCTTCGGCGAGCCGAGAAAGCTCGCGAGGCCGGCCTCGCGCACGCCGTCGACCATCGTGCTGACGACGCAGGTCGCCGGATCCTGCGCGTAGACGACGCCGCCGCTCGCGACGAGGCGGCGGCAGCCTTCGATCGCGTCGGCCGTCATGCCGGAGAAGACGATCGCGCCCGCGGCCGCGCCGAAGCGCTCGGCGACGTCCTCGAGCACGCGGTCGATCGACGGCGCGTAAGTGCGCTGCTCGTCGTCGTGCTCGAGCACGACGACGCCGTCGCGGTCGACGCGCAGCCGCTTCGCGTTCGGCACGACGACGATCTCGCCGTGGCCGACGCGCTCGCCGTGCGTCGGCGTGCGCACGGTCAGCGCCGTCGCCTTCGCGAGCTGGCGCGTCATCAGATCGACGAACTCGTCGCCGAGGTGCTGCGCGAGCACGAACAGCGCCGGGAAGTCGCGCGGGAACTCGGCGAGGAACTCGCGCACCGATTCCGGCCCGCCGATCGACGCGGCGAGTACCCAGACGCGGCGCACCTTCGCGCTCTTCGCGACGGGCGCGTCGAGCCAGGTCTCGCGCTCCGGCGCCTCGACCGGCGCCGGCAGCACGGCGTCCTCGAGCGGGATCAGCTCGAGCGTGAAGCTCGGCTCGTCGTCCGGCGCGACGGGCGCGTCGTCGGTCGGCGGCGCGAGGAACTCCGCGGCGCTGAGCGTCTCGATGCCGAAACCGGCCGGCGCCGACGGCGGCGGCGGCCCGTCGATCATGTCCTCGAGCGACCATTCCGGCGGCGCCACGGCTGCCTTCACGGCCGGCGCCACGGCGTCGGCGAGCTCGCCCGCGTCCGCAGCGTCGCGCCCCGGCGCGGAGCGCACGGCCTCGCCGGCGGCGGCCTCGTCGAGCTCGGCGTCGCCGAATGCGATCGCGTCGGTCGTGCTCTCGTCGTCGAGCGCACGCACGTCCGTCGTCGCGCCGAGCGCGTCGACGTCGAATGCGGGTTCCGGCTCGGTCGACTGCGCGACCGCCGCCTCGAAGCTCGCGAGCAGCTCGTCGAAATCGGCGAGCTCGGCGCCGCCGGACGGCCCGGTCCCACCGTGGCCGGGCACCGGCACCGCGCCCGGCGGCTCGACGAACGCGTCGAACGCCCCGGGCGTGTCGCTCACCGCGGTCGCCGGACGCGTCTCGGTCGCCGCATCCGCGCTCGGCGGATCGGGCGCGAAGTCCGACGCCGGCGCGGGGAACGCCGGTTCGGCATCTTCGATCGGCGCGGCAGCGTCGACCGCGTCGGCGTCAGCGGTGGCATGCGCCGGCGCGAACGTCGTGCTCGCCGCGTCCGCGTCGAAACCGTCGCCGTCGGCCGCCGCGATGTCGCCGCCGGCGACGTCGCGGCGCGGCGCCGGCACCGCCTCGGCGCCGTCCGGGCGCGGCGGATCGGTGTCGTCCGCGCCGGCGATTTTCGCCGCGAGGTGGCGCGCCCAGCGTGCGCGGTCCCAGCCGGACAGCGCGCTCGACACCTCGCCGTCGTTGAACACGACGCGGTAGCGCACGTCGTCGAGCAGATCGGACAGCGTGCCCTCGCGCGGATCGAGCTCGGCTTCGAGATTCACGACGATGACGTTCGCGTGCGAGCGCTCCAACGCGAAGCGGTCCAGCGCGTGCGTCGGCGCCTCGTAGACGACCGGCGCACCGAGCGAGGCGAGCGTCTCGCGCAGCTGCGCGCCGTGCTCGCGCGTCTCGTAGAGCAGCGCGACGGCGATGCCGGAGCCTCGCTCAGCCACGTTCGCTCCTCAGGATCTCCTGCACGTGGCGCAACAGGTCGTCCTCCTGATACGGCTTGCCGAGGTAGCGGTCGACGCCGATCTCGAGCGCGCGCTGGCGGTGCTTCTCGCCGGTGCGCGAGGTGATCATGACGATCGGCACCTGCTTCATGCGCGGATCGTTGCGCATGTAGGTCGCGAGCTCGTAGCCGTCCATGCGCGGCATCTCGATGTCGAGCAGCATCAGGTCCGGCACGTTGTCCTGCAGCTTCTCGAGCGCGTCGAGGCCGTCCTTCGCGGTGACGACGTCGAGGTCGGCGCGCTCGAGCACGCGCGTGGTGACCTTGCGCATCGTTATCGAGTCGTCGACGACCATGACCAGCGGCTTCTGCCGCCGGCCGTCCGCGCGCGCCGGCTCGGCGACGACGTAGTCCGGCGCGGGTTCGGCGACGCCGTCGGCGCTCGTGCGCAGCGCGGCGAGCCGGCGCACGAGCGGGGCGAGGTCGAGAATGATGACGACCGAGCCGTCGCCCATGATCGTCGCTCCGAAGATGCCGGGTACGGAGCTGATCTGCGGGCCGACCGACTTGACGACGATCTCGCGCGAGCCGACCACGCCGTCGATGCGCACCGCGGCGCGCTGGTCGCCGCTGCGCGTCATCAGCAGCGGCACCTGCGCCTCGTCGCCGCCGCGCACGCGCGGCTGCCCAAGCAGGTGCGCGAGATCGTAGATCGTGTACTCCTCGCCGGCGTAGACGTGCTTCGGATCGCCGCCGGCGAAGCGCCGCTCGAGATCCTCGCGCGAGATGCGCGCGACGCCCTGCACCGACGACATCGGCACCGCGTAGCTCGTCTCACCGAGACGGACCAGGATCGCCTGCGTGACCGCGAGCGTGAACGGCAGCCGGATCGTGAACGTCGTGCCCTGCCCCGGCGTCGAGTCGATCGCGAGCGATCCGCCGAGCTGCTTGATCTCGCTGTGCACGACGTCCATGCCGACGCCGCGCCCGGCGAGCTGGGTCACCTGCTCGGCGGTCGAGAAGCCGCTCTCGAGCACGAAGCCGTAGAGATCGCGGTCCGACAGCGCCACGTCCGGCTTCAGCAGGCCGCGTTCGATCGCCTTGCGGCGTATCGCCTCTCGGTCCATGCCGCGGCCGTCGTCGGCGACGCGCAGCACGACTTCGGTCGCCTCGCGGCTGACCGCAATCGCGACGACGCCTTCGGCCGGCTTGCCGGCTGCGACGCGCTCGTCCGGCGGCTCGATGCCGTGCGCGAGCGCGTTGCGCAGCATGTGTTCGAACGGCGCCTTCATGCGCTCGAGCAGGTTGCGGTCCATCTCGCCGCGCGCGCCGTCGACCCTGAGCTGCGCGCGCTTGCCGAGCTCCTGCGCGGCCTGCCGCAGCGTGCGGCGCAGGTTCGGAACCAGCGAGTCGAACGGCACCATGCGCGTGCGCATGAGGCCTTCCTGCAAGTCCGAGCTGACGCGCGACTGCTGCAGCAGCAGCGTCTCCGACTGGCGCGTCAGCTCGTCGAGCAGGCCCTGGATCGAGACGAGGTCAGAGACCGACTCGCCGAGCGCGCGCGAGAGCTGCTGCAGCTGCGAGAAGCGGTCGAGCTCGAGCGGGTCGAACGCGCCGAAATCGGTGCCGGCGTCGTGCTGCTCGCGCTGGTAGCGCGCGATGATCTGCGCCTCGGTCTCGATCTCGAGCTTGCGCAGCTGCTCGCGCAGGCGCGTGACGGTCTGCTCGAACTCGACGAGATTGAAGCGGAACGTCGAGATCTGCTGCTCGAGGCGCGAGCGGTAGATCGAGACTTCGCCGGCGTAGTTGACCAGCGCGTCGAGCAGGTCCGCGCGCACGCGGATCATCTCCTGCGGCGCGTGAGCCGATTCGTCCGGCTCGGCCGCGGCGAGATGGCGCGGCGGCGGCGCGGTCGGCTCGGCCGCGACGGACGGCGGCGGAGCCGTCTCGTCCGGCGGCGCGGCCGGCGCTTCCGCAGCCGGCTCGGCATGGTCCGCTGCGGCAGGCTCCGCTGCGGCAGCGTCCGGCGTGACCGCCGTGACCTCGGCGTCGGCCGGCGTCGCCGCGGCGCGTCCGTCGAGCGCCGCCGGCGGCCGACCCGTGACGAGGCTCTCGAAGCCGGCGATCGCGTGCACCGGCATCGCGATCGCGCGCCGGCGCACCGCGCGCTGGACCAGGCCGTGCAGACGGTCGAAGCCGCGCTCGAGCGACTCGACCGCGGCGCGGTCGACCGTGCGGCGGCCGTCCGCGATCGCATCGATCAGCGATTCCATCGCGTGGCTCAAGTCCGCGATCGGCGCGAGCCCGGCCATGCGCGCGCCGCCCTTCAGCGTGTGCAGGTCGCGCTGCAGGCCGACGACGTGGGCGCGCTCGTGCGGCGCCGCGCGCAGGCCGGCGACGCGCGCGTCGGCCTGATCGAGGATTTCCTCGGCTTCCTGCACGAAGATGTCGAGCAGGTCGTCGTCGATGTCGAGGCCTTCGAGCGGACCGTCGGGCTGCGGATCGTCGGCGAACGGCGGCGCGCCGGACCCGGCGAGCGCGTCGCGCGACCTCGCCGTGGGCGGTTCCGTCGCTGCGGAGTCGCCGGCCGCAAGGTCCGGCTCGGCCGTACCGGTAACGGGCTGCGCCGGCGCCGCGCCGACCTCCGCCGTCGCGATCGTCTCGGCGTCCGGTTCGCGCGCGGCGGCGTCCGCGTCGCGCACGTCGCCGGGCTCCGGTTTCGATTCGGCAGGGGCCACGGGCTCCGCTTCGGAATCGAGCTCCGCTGCCGGCTCGAATTCCGCGCCGGGCGCGCGCTCCAACGCGGGCTCGGATTCCGATGCGGACGGGAGTTCCGATTCGAGCTCCAGTCCCGAGTCGGCCGAGGACTCGAAGTTCCATTCGCGTTCGGGCTCCGCGGCGAGCTCGGGTTCCGGCTCGGACTGCGGCGCCGATTCCAACTGCGATCCCGATTCGAGCTGGAATCCCGCGTCGAATTCGAGTCCCGATTCGGCGGAAAGCTCGAGGTTCCATTCGCGCTCGGGCTCCGAGTCGAGCCCGGTCGTCGCGCCGATGCCGGGCGTCGATTCGAGCACGGGCTCCGATTCGGCATCGAGCTCAAATTCGAGGCCGCGCTCCGCGTCGGACCCGCGGTCGGACGCGGGCTCACGCGCGCGGTCGGCTCCGGGCGGGTGGTCCGCTGCAGGCTCGGGCTCCGCCCCGAGCCCATGCTCCGGCTCCGCGAACGGCTCCGGCTCCGCGCTGCGATACGGCTCGATTTCCGCAACGGGCGGCGGCGTCGGCAGTGCGAAGTCGAGATCGAGCTCGGTCTCCGGCGTGCGCTCCGGCGCGGGCGCGTCGAGCGCATCCACGGCGTCCGCCTCGAAGCCGGACGCGCGCCGCGCGTCCGAGCCGGATTCGCTGCCGCGGTCCGGCGCGGACGTCGACTCCGGCCACCCCTCCGCATCCGGCTCCGATGCGCGCTCCGTGTGCGCGTCGAGCGACGGCTGCGTCTCGCGTTCGCGGTCCTCGGCCGGCGCGGTGGGTTCCGCGTCGGCGGCGACGTCCGCGCGCTGCGACGCGTCGGCCTCGCTCGCCGCATCGGTCCGCGGGCGCGACAGCGCGTCGGCGTCGAACCCGGCCAGCGCGGCGACGAGCTCGGCCGGAATCGGCGTCGTCGGCAGCTCGGGCGGCTCGGCGGCGTCCGCGCCGAAGCCGGCCTCGCGCAGCCATGCGCCGGTCGGATCGGCCGCGTCGGACTCGGGAATCGTCGCGGCCGCCTGCGGCGGCTCGTCTTGCACGTGCGAGGCGTCGCCGGCGGCGGGCTCCGCATCCGCATACGCGTACGGCGGCACCTCCGGCTCGGGCAGGCGGTCGCGCAGCGCGGCGACGCGCGCGGCGAGCGCCGACGAATCGGGCAGCTCCGTGCGGCCGGCGGCGAGACGCTGCATGACCTCGCGCGTCAGCGCCGCGGTGTCGCCGAGCGCGGCGATGCCGTCCGCGTCCGGCGCGAGCGCGTGGCCGCGCAGCCGCTTGACGTAGCTCTCGAGCGGGCCGAGCACGTTGCCGAGCGTCGGAATGTCGACCATCGCGATCGCGCCGTTCAGCGTGTGCGCGGCGCGCAGCAGCGGCTCGCTCGCGACGACCGGCTGCGACGCGCAGCGCGCGAGATAGTCGTCGATGACGCCGAGATGCGCGGCGACCTCGCTCTGCAGGATGTCGAACAGCACCGGATCGAGGTTCGGCAGCGGCCCGGCGACGATCTCGCCGGCGTCGGCGCCGAAGGCGGCCTCGTCGGCGAGGCTCGGCGCCGGCCGCACGTCCGCGGCGAGCGCCGGCAGTTCGCCGTCGATGCGCGGCGCCGGCACGCGTCGCACGACCTTGCGCCGGATCGTGCGCGGCGCGCTCGGCTCCGGTACCCACGCTTCCTCGCCGGCGGCGAGACGGTCGGCGGTGTCCGTGATCGCGGCGACCTCACCGCCGCCGATCCGCTCGCCGCGCAGCGCGGCGAGCAGCGACGGCAGCACGCCGAGCGCGCGATCGACCAGCGCGACGACGGCTGCGCTCGGCGCGACGCTGCCGTCGAGCACGCGGTTCAGCAGGTTCTCGATGCGCCAGCCGAAGTCGCCGAGCGCGCTCGCGCCGACCAGACGGCCCGAGCCCTTCAGGGTGTGGAACGCGCGTCGGACCGGCTTCAGCGTGTCGAGATCGTCGACGTCGCGCTTCCAGAGCGGCACCTGCCGCTCGAGACCTGCGATCTCCTCCTCGACCTCCTCGACGAAGACCTCGCGGATGCCGTCGTCGATCTCCTCGCCGTCGGCCGAGCGGAAGCCGGCGAGCGGCTCCTCGTGCTGCGGGACCTCCTCCTCGACTTCCTCCTCGATCTCGATCCAGTCCGCGGATCCGGCGTCCGGCGGCGCCGGCACGGCGGCGGCATCGGACCGCGGCGCGTCGGCCGCGGATGACGACGAATGTTCGTCGGCCGGCGCGAAGCCGTCCGGCTCGGTGCCGTAGGCGAGCGCGGCCGCGGCGCGCAGATCGTCCGCGTCGAACGTCGGTGCCTGCGTCGGCTCGGCCGCGGCGGGTGCGGGCGCGGCGCGCTCGGCGGCGGCGTCGCCCGCCGGACGCGCCGGCGGCGGCCAGTAGCCGAGCGCCTCGAGGCTCTCGCGCGCGACGTCGAGGATCTTCTCGCGGTGGCGCCGCTGCTCGCGCGTCGCTTCGAGGTAGTACTCGATCGACGCGAGCGCGTCGGCGAGCTTGTCCATCTGCTCGGCGGTCGGCACGCGCCGGTGGCGGATCAGTTCGATCTCGACGAAGCGGACGAACGCGGTCATCTGCTCCGCCGCGTCGGCGAGGCCGAGCATGCGCAACGCGCCGGTGATCTCCTCGAGCAGGCGCGGGATCTGCTCGACGCGCGTGTGGTCCCACGGCGATTCGACGAACGCGACGATGTCGTGCTTGGCCTGCTGCAGGTTGACCGCGGCTTCGCGCATCAGCGCATCGAGGATCTTGCGCACCTCGGCCTGCGGCAGCTCGAGCTCGCCGGTGCCGGCTTCGGCCGCTTCGCCGGCGCCGAGCCGCTCGATGTGGTCGTCGAGCGAGGCCTCGACGTAGAGCAGCGCGCCGGCGACGTCGAGCAGCGCGCCCTCGTCGACCGGGCGCCGGCGCTCGGCCATTTCCTCGACGACGTCGCGCTGCTCGCCGACGACGCGGCGCGGCATGCCGAGCCCGAGCATGCCGAGCGTGTCGGCGACGCGGTCGAGCACCTCGACCTGGCCGGTCAGCGCGGCCGGATCGGAGTCGCGGCTGCGCAGGAAGATGTCGAGCGTCTCCTTGACGCGCAGCAGGTCGTCCTTGATCGCGGCCGACACGGTGTCGAGCAGGTTGCGGTTGCGCCCGGTCATCGAACCCTGGGCGTGCTGCAGCTCGGCCGCGGTCGGCAGCAGCGTGTCGAGCCGGTAGGTGCGCCGGATCTCGTCGGTGCGCGGACCGCCGTCGCTCGCGTGCGCGACGTAATAGAGCAGGTTCTTGACCAGCTCGCGCGGCGGCGCGGAGGCGAATTCGGCTTCGCCGCCGCCGGCGAAGCGGTGGATCTCGCGATCGACGCGGCCGAACAGCAGCTTGACCGAGACACCCGCCTCGAGCGCGCCGCGCTCGACCGCTTCGACGACGCCGGCCGCGATCCACCACAGCCGGCGCGCCTCGTCGCCGTGCGAGATCGCGCGCAGGCGGTCGAGCACGTCGACGAGCCGGCGCAGGTGCGCGTCGCCGCCGCGCTCGTCGCGGAACCACTTGAGCAGCGCAGCCTGGAAGCCGAGACGCAGGCGCAGCGCCTGAGCGCGGAGCTCGGCCGCGGGCAGCGGCTGCGCGCTGCCGGCCGCGCCGTCCGGCAGCTCGGCGCCGAGGTCCGGCGCGAACAGCGCGGACTCGGTCAGCAGGTTCTCGCCGCGGCACGCGCGCAGGTCGTTCAGCAGCGGCAGCAGCACGATCGGGATGTCCTTGTGCCCGCTCTGCAGCCGCTCGAGGTAATCCGGCAGCTGCACCATGCCGCGCATCAACACCGAATACGCTTCCTCGCGCTGCTTGACCGCGTCGTCGACGAGCGCCTCGGCGAGCCGCTCCATGTTCTCGACGACCATCGCCGCGCCGTACAGCTCGACCATGCGCAGCGTGCCCTGCACCTGATGCAGGTGCGCGACGCAGGCGCGCATCGGCTCGAGGTTCGCCGGATGTTCGACGTAGGCCTCGAGCGCCGCACGCGCCTCGCCGAGCGTCGCGTCGAGCGCCGGCTTGATCCAGCCGAGCGCGGTGAAGTCGCCGTCTTCGTGCAGTCTCATGCGCACATCCCGGCCGCCGACACGCACGGCGCAACGGTCTCGATCGGCATTCGCGGGCAGCGCTTCATCGCGGGCGCCTCATCCGGGCAGCTTGAAGTCGGCGACCGAGCTGCGCAGATCCGCGGCGAGCTGCGCGAGGTTGCCGATCGATTC
>DASWOS010000183.1:0-4926 GCA_036398645.1 Dokdonella sp.
CACGCATTCCTGCCCGGCTGGCTCGAGCGCCTGCGCGCGCTGCCGCGTACGCGCGGCCTGCGCTGGTCGATCGACGTCGACCCGGTCGACCTGTACTGATGAAGCTGCGCGGCGGCGCCGGTGCGCGGCGCGCAAAAAAAAAGCCCCGCGGAGCGGGGCTTTCGATCGATGCGGGACGCGGCGGTCAGGCGACGAACAGCGCGCGCATCTTCTTCATCGCATTCGCTTCGATCTGACGAATGCGCTCGGCGGAGACGCCGTACTCGTCGGCGAGCTCTTGCAGCGTGGCCTTCTCGCCGTCCTTGAGCCAGCGGCGCTCGATGATGTCGCGCGAGCGCGCATCGAGCTTGACGAGGCCGCGGTGCAGCGTGTCGAGGCTCGACTCCTCCTCGGACTCCGCCTCGACCGCACCGTACGGATCGGCCGCGTGATCGATCAGGAACGCCGACGGCGCCGGCCGCTCGTCGTCGTCCGCGTCGACCGGCGCGTCGAACGCGACGTCACGGCCGTTCAGGCGCGCTTCCATCTCCAACACGGTCGCGGCCGGCACGCCGAGCTCGCGCGCGACGGTGTTGACCTCTTCGGCATTCATCCAGCCGAGGCGCTTCTTCGACTTGCGCAGGTTGAAGAACAGCTTGCGCTGCGCCTTCGTCGTCGCGACCTTGACGATGCGCCAGTTGCGCAGGATGAACTCGTGCATCTCGGCGCGGATCCAGTGCACCGCGAATGAGACGAGGCGGACGCCCTGACCCGGATCGAAACGCTTGACCGCCTTCATCAAGCCGATGTTGCCTTCCTGGATCAAGTCCCCAATCTGTAGACCGTAGCCGGAGTAACCGCGTGCGACGTGGACGACGAAACGCAGGTGCGAGAGCACCATCTGCTTCGCGGCATCGAGGTCGTGCTCGTCGATGAACCGACGCGCGAGGGTCTGCTCCTCCTCCTGCGTCAGCATCGGGATCCGATGCACCGCGTTGACGTAGGCGTCGAGACTGCCCAGCGCGCTCGGGATCGGAAAATTGCTGGCGACCAATGCATTGCTCATGGATGACTCCTTCGCTAGACCGAGCCTAGCACTCTCATCCTTTGAGTGCTAAACACGTCCTAAGTTCCCCCTGGACCTCCAGGCGGACTATTTAGTGTACTGGCGGGTATAGTACAGCATACGGTCTGAACACGACGTGTTTTTTTGTTTAATTGCGGCAACGCAGCGTTCAGCTTCAGCGCGGTATTCAAAGGTAAGTCGTTGATTCTCCTTAGCGGACTCGACCGTAGTCGACCGCACCAAGGCCCGGAATGCGCCCTGCGCCTCAGTCGAGCACGAGTTCGCCGAGCGGGGGCAGGCGCCAGTCGATCGGGGCCTGGCCGCGCCCGCGCAGGTACTCGTTCGCACGCGAGAAGTGCCCGCAGCCGATGAAGCCGCGGTGCGCCGACAGCGGCGACGGGTGCGGCGCCTTCAGCACGAGATGCCGCTGGCGGTCGATCAGCTTGCCCTTCGCCTGCGCGTAGCTGCCCCAGAGCAGGAACACGAGGCCTTCGCGCTCGCGGTTCAGCGCGTCGACGCAGGCGTCGGTGAAGCCCTCCCAGCCCTTGCCCTGATGCGAGCCCGGCCGGCTCTGCTCGACGGTCAGCACCGCGTTCAGCAGCAGCACGCCCTGGCGCGCCCACGGGATCAGGCAGCCGTGATCCGGCCGCGGGAGGCCGAGATCGCGGCGGATCTCGGCGAAGATGTTCTCGAGCGACGGCGGCGTCGCGACGCCGGGCAGCACCGAAAAGCACAACCCGTGCGCCTGGTTCGGTCCGTGGTACGGGTCCTGGCCGAGAATCACGACCTTGACCGCGTCGAACGGCGTGGTGTCGAGCGCGGCGAAGATCTTCGCGCCGGGCGGATAGATGACCTTGCCGGCGCGCTTCTCGGTGCGCAGGAACTCCGACAATGCGCGCATCTCCGGACGCTCGAACCAGGCGCCGACGCGCGCCTTCCACGACGGCTCGAGCCGGACGCGGTCCTCGCTCACGGCGCCGCGGCCGCGCGCGCACGCCGGCGTCCGGCGAGGTGCAGCTGGAACTGCAGCTTCGTGATCAGCAGCCGCTCCTCGACCGGCTTGTGCACGAGGTCGTTCGCGCCGCCGCGCAGCAGCGCGGCCTGGTTGGCCGCGGCGTCGTCGCCGGTCATCACGAGCACCGGCAACTCGTCCTTGCCGTAGCCGAAGCCGACGCGGATGCGCTCGAGCAGATCGCCGCCGCTCAGCTCGCCCTTGAGGCTGACGTCGGTCAGCACGAGGTCGGTGCCCGGCCGGCGCCCGGCGGCGCGCTCCGCCTCGAGCCGCTCGAGCGCCGCTTCGCCGCTGACGAGATGGGTCGCCCTGAAGCCGTACTTGTCGAGCATGCGCATCGTCGCCAGCGCGACGACGCGGCTGTCCTCGACGTAGAGCACCTCGGCGTCGAGCGGCGCGGTCGGATGCACGTAGCCGCGGATGAACGCGGCGAGCGCCTCGAGGCCGAGCGACTTGTCGAAATAGTCGGTCACGTCGCCGGACAGCGTCCGCGCGACCAGGCGCTCCTGCACGTCGCCGGAGACGACGATGATCGGAACGTAGGGCTGCGCCGGTGCCGCGCGCACGTGCCGCGCGAGCTCGACGCCGTCCATGTCCGGCAGCCTGAGCGCGGTCGTCACGAGGTCGAAGACGGCCTCGTCGAGCCGGACGCACGCCTCCGCGCCGCTGCCGCAGCCGACGACCTCGGCCCGCGGCAGCTCGGCCTTCAGCACGCGCTCGATCAGCTGCCGCGCGACGCGCGATCCGTCGACGACCAGCACGCGCGGCGCGTCGCTCGCGACGTGCCGCGTCAGCGCGAGCGCACTCATTCGCGCGGCCGTCCGACGGCGAGGTGACGCGCGGTCGCGACGAGCGCGCCGAACCAGCCGAGCGCCGCGCTCGCGGCGAGCACCGCGATCGACGCGGTGACGCCGAGTCCCTGCAGCGCGTAGCGGCCGCCGTAGCTCGCCAGCAGGCGGTCGAGCGGAGCGGCCAGCGCGAGCTCGACGCCGGCGACGATCGCGAGCGCGACCAGTCCGCCGAACAGGCCGTACCAGAGCCCGGTGTAGAGGAACGGGCGCCGCACGAACGCGTCGCTCGCGCCGACCAGCTGCATCACCGAAATCTCCTCGGACCGGAACTGGATGTCCATGCGCACCGTGTTGCCGACGACGAACAGCGTCGCGAGCGCGAGCAACGCCGCGACGACCGCGACGAGCCGTTCGCCGAAGTGGAGAATGCTCGAAAGTCTACGCCGCCACGCCGCATCGTACTGCACGAGATCGACGTGCGGATCGGTGCGCAGCTCCGCGACGAGCGGCGGATCGTCGGCGTCGTCGGCGACGCGCGGCGTGACGACCAGCACGCTCGGCAACGGGTTCGCCTGCAGCGCGTCGAGCGCCGCGCCGAAGCCGGAGAGCTGCCGGAATTCCTCGAGGCCCTGCTCCGGAGTGCGCGTCAGCACGGCGGCGACGTCGTCGCGCCGGCGCAACGCGTCGGCGAATGCGCTCACCGCCGGTGCGTCGAGTTCCGGCCTCAGGAACGCGGTGATCTCGCGCGCTTCGCGCAGCCCGCCGGTCAGCGCACGCGCGTTGTCGAACAGCAGGAAGAACAGCAGCGGCAGCGCGAGCGCGAAGCCGAGCACGCACGCGGTCAAGAGCGTCGCCCCGCGCCGCGCGGCGAGCCGGCCGAGGCTCGAGAAGAAGCCGTACAGATGGTGGTCGCGCCAACCGGCCAGGCGCGTGCGCCACGGCCGCCGCGGGCGGCGCGGCGCAGCGCGGCGCGGCACGGGCGGCTGCGGCTGCGGCGTCCGCCGCGTGTTGCGCGCCGTGCGGCGGTTCATGCGCTCCGCTCCGGCGCGCGGAAGTCGTCGATCAGGCGGCCGTGGTCGAGCACGAGCACGCGGCGCGCGAGGCGCTTGACGAGCATCAGGTCGTGGCTCGCGATCAGCACGGTCGTGCCGACCTGCGCGAACTCGACGAACAGCGCCATGATTTCCGCCGACAGCTGCGGGTTGAGGTTGCCGGTCGGCTCGTCGGCGATGATGACCGGCGGCTTCGCGACGATCGCGCGCGCGATGCCGACGCGTTGCTGCTCGCCGGACGACAGCGTCGCCGGCGCCGCCTTCTCGCGCGCGAGCAGCCCGACCTTGTCGAGCGCGGCGCGCACGCGCTTGGCGATCTCCTCGCGCGCGGTGCCGGCGATCAGCAGCGGCAGCGCGACGTTGTCGAACACGGTCCGGTCCATCAGCAGGCGATGGTCCTGGAACACCATGCCGATGCCGCGGCGCAGCTCCGGGACGCCGCCGCGACGTACGCGCGCGAGATCGGTGTGGTTGACGACGATCTGGCCGCGGCTCGGACGCTCGACGAGCGCGATCAGCTTCAGCAACGTGCTCTTGCCGGCGCCGGAATGGCCGGTCACGAACACGACCTCGCCGGCGTCGATCGAGAAGCTGACCTCGCTCAGCGCGTCGTGGCCCGACGCGTAGCGCTTGGCGACCTGCTCGAAGCGGATCACGCGCGCCTCCGCACGCCGGTGCGGACGTGCCGCTCGGCGCCGTGCACGCGCGCCGGAACGCGCCGGATCGCCTCGTGATGCCGCCTCGATGCCTGTGCCATCTGCTCCGCCTCGCCCATCGCGTCCGGCGCGGCCGCACGGCCGACGCGTCGCTGAGATTATCCCGTCGCCGGCGCCGCGCCGACAGCCGCCGGTTGCGGCGGCACGGCGCACGTCGCCGCGCCGAGGCGCCGAGGCGCCGAGGCGCCGAGGGCGACAGCCTGCGCCGACGCATCGGCGAGGGCTACTTCACCATCTGGTTCAAGTCGAAGATCGGCAGCAGGATCGCGAGCACGATGAACAGTACCATCGCGCCGACGGCAAGAATCAC
>DASWOS010000184.1:0-3126 GCA_036398645.1 Dokdonella sp.
TCGACGCGACGGTCGCGATCCATCCGACCAGCGCCGAGGAGTTCGTGCTGATGAGCGAGCCCGGCATCGCGTTCGTCGGCGCTCCGGACTGAAGCACGGCGAGACGCCGCCGCGCGGGCGGGTTTCATCCGCGCCGCGAAATACCGCGTCGACGCGCTCGCCGCCGCCGCGGTTTCCGCGCACGACCGGACGCGCATTCGCCGTAGGAGCCGGCTTCAGCCGCGATGCGGTACGCATGTCGATATGTTCACGGCTGCGGCACCCTTCAGCGCACGGCCGAGCGCATTCGCCGTAGGAGGCGGCTTCAGCCGCGATGCGGTACGCGTGTCGATACGTTCACGGCTGCGGCGTGCGTCGGCGCATGGCTGCAACGGTGCGCGTTCGCCGCCGAAGCGGGCTCCTGCAGCGCCGACGCGCGGGGTCAGAGCCGATGCGCGGGCCGGGCGATCTTGGCGCAATTCGCCGTTCGCGGCGCCTGAACGCGGCGGTCGTACGCGGCGGTCGTGCGCGCGCGGAGGCGCCGGTCACATGCGGAACACGCCGTATCCCGGTCCGCGTTCGATCGGCGCGTTCAGCGCCGCGGAGATCGCGAGGCCGAGCACGCGGCGCGTGTCGGCCGGGTCGATGATGCCGTCGTCCCAGAGCCGCGCGGTCGCGTAGTACGGATGACCCTGGCGTTCGTACTGTTCGCGGATCGGCGCCTTGAACGCGTCTTCGTCGTCCTTCGCCCAAGTCTTGCCGGCCGCTTCGAGGCCGTCGCGGCGCACGGTCGCGAGCACGCTCGCGGCCTGCTCGCCGCCCATGACGCTGATGCGCGCGTTCGGCCACATCCAGAGGAAGCGCGGCTGGTAGCCGCGGCCGCACATCGCGTAGTTGCCGGCGCCGAAGCTGCCGCCGATGACGACGGTGAACTTCGGCACGTGCGAGCAGGCGACCGCGGTGACCATCTTCGCGCCGTCCTTCGCGATGCCGGCGTTCTCGTACTTCTTGCCGACCATGAAGCCGGTGATGTTCTGCAGGAACACGAGCGGGATGTCGCGCTGGTTGCAGAGCTCGATGAAGTGGGCGCCCTTCAGCGCGCTCTCGGCGAACAGGATGCCGTTGTTCGCGACGATGCCGACCGGGTAGCCGTGCAGGTGCGCGAAGCCGGTGACCAGCGTCTTGCCGTAGCGCGCCTTGAACTCGTCGAGCTCGGAGCCGTCGACGAGCCGCGCGATGATCTCGCGCACGTCGAACGGAATGCGCGTGTCGCGCGGCACGACGCCGTAGACGTCCTCGACCGCATAGGCCGGCTCGCGCGGTTCGGCGAGCGCGAGCGGCATGCGCTTGACGCGGTTCAGGTGGCGCACGACGCCGCGCGCGATCGCGAGCGCGTGCGCGTCGTTCTCGGCGTAATGGTCGGCGACGCCGGACGTCGACGTGTGCACGTCGGCGCCGCCGAGCGATTCGGCGTCGACGACTTCGCCGGTCGCGGCCTTCACCAGCGGCGGGCCGCCGAGGAAGATCGTGCCCTGGTTGCGCACGATGATCGTCTCGTCGCTCATTGCCGGCACGTACGCGCCGCCGGCCGTGCACGAGCCCATGACGACCGCGATCTGCGCGATGCCGAGCGCGCTCAGGCGCGCCTGGTTGTAGAAGATCCGGCCGAAGTGGTCGCGGTCCGGGAACACCTCGTCCTGCAGCGGCAGGAACGCGCCGCCGGAATCGACGAGATAGACGCAGGGCAGGCGGTTCTCGAGCGCGATCTCCTGCGCGCGCAGGTGCTTCTTGACCGTGATCGGGAAGTAGGTGCCGCCCTTGACGGTCGCGTCGTTCGCGACGACGACGACTTCCTGGCCGTGCACGCGGCCGATGCCGGTGACGAGGCCGGCGGCCGGCGCCTGGCCGTCGTAGAGGCCGTGCGCGGCGAGCGGCGACAGCTCGAGGAACGGCGAGCCCGAATCGAGCAGCGCGTGGATGCGCTCGCGCGGCAGCAGCTTGCCGCGCTCGACGTGCTTCGCGCGCGCCTTCTCGCCGCCGCCCGCGGCCGCGCGCGCGAGCTCCGCGTTCAGGCCGTCGACGAGGCCGCGCAGATGCTCGGCGTTCGCGCGGAAGTCCGCGGAGCGCGGGTCGACGTGCGATTGGATCGACGGCATACGGCAGTCCCGAAGCGAAGCCGCTGTCAGATCACGCCGGCCGCGCGCGGCGCCCGGCGCGTGCCGGCGGAGCGGGGCGCCGACGCGGCGGCCCGCTGCGCGCGGCGCGTCAGGCGAGCTCGATCGCGAGCGCGGTCGCCTCGCCGCCGCCGATGCACAGCGCCGCGACGCCGCGCTTCGCGCCGCGCTTCTGCATCGCGTGGATCAACGTGACGACGAGGCGCGCGCCGCTCGCGCCGATCGGATGGCCGAGCGCGCAGGCGCCGCCGTTGACGTTGACCTTCTCGTGCGGGATGCCGAGCTCCTTGATCGGCGCCATCGCGACGACCGCGAACGCCTCGTTGATCTCGAACAGGTCGACGTCCTCGACGCTCCAGCCGACCTTCTTCAGCACGTTCGCGATCGCGGCGACCGGCGCGGTGGTGAACCAGGCCGGTTCCTGCGAATGCGTCGCGTGGCCGAGGATGCGCGCGAGCGGCTTCAGGCCGCGGCGCGCGGCTTCCTCGGCCGAGGTCAGCACGGTCGCCGCGGCACCGTCGTTGATGCTCGCCGAGCTCGCCGCGGTGACGCTGCCGTCCTTCGCGAACGCGGGCTTCAGCGTCGGAATCTTCGCGATGTCGCACTTGCCGGGCTGCTCGTCGACGGCGACCTCGATGTCGCCCTTGCGCGTGGCGACCTTGACCGGGACGATCTCGTCGGCGAACGCGCCGGACGCGATCGCGGCCTGCGCGCGGCGCACCGACTCGGCCGCGTAGGCGTCCTGGTCCTCGCGCGTGAAGCCGTACTTCGCCGCGGTCGCGTCGCCGAACACGCCCATCGCCTTGCCGTCGTACGGATTGACGAGGCCGTCCCAGGCCATGTGGTCGACGAACTTCGCGTCGCCGAAGCGCACGCCGGCGCGCACCGACGCCATGTGCGGCGCGTTCGTCATCGACTCCATGCCGCCGGCGACGACGATCGACGCCGAGCCGGCCTTGATCAGGTCGTGGCC
>DASWOS010000185.1:0-9059 GCA_036398645.1 Dokdonella sp.
GCGCGTCGAGCCCGGCGCGTTCCGGCTCGAACGCATCCTGCCCGCGCCAGGGCCGGCGCTGATCGTGAACCTCTACGAGAACGAGACGCGCGTCTACGCCGACGACGCCGAGCGCCGCTGCGCGCGCACCGCCGGCACCGCGTTCAGCGGGCAGTCCACGCGCAGCTTCCTGATCGACACGCGCGAGCAGATCGCGGTCATGGGCGTCGTGTTCCGGCCCGGCGGCGGCGCGTGCTTCCTGCGCGAGCCGATGGAGCGGCTGTGCGACCGGCACACGGCGCTGGCGGACCTCGCCGGGCCGGCCGCCGACGCGTTGCGCGAGCGTCTGCTGAACACGCCGGACGCCGCCGCACGCCTCGCCGTGCTCGAAGCCTGGCTGCGCGCGCGCTTCGTCGTCGACGCGCTGCATCCGGCGCTCGCCCGCGCGCTCGCGGCGCTCGAGCGCGCGCCGTGTGTCGAGCGCGCCGGCGGCTTGATCGCCGCGAGCGGCTATTCGGCGCGGCATTTCGGCACGCTGTTCCGCAGCCAGGTCGGCGTCGGCCCGAAACGGTTCGCGCGGCTGCGCCGCTTCCGCGCCGCGCTCGCGCACGTGCGCCACGGCGAAGCGGTCGACTGGGCGCGCGTCGCCGCCGACTGCGGCTTCCACGACCAGCCGCATCTCGTGCGCGAGTTCCGCGAGTTCGCCGGCACGACGCCGGCGCGCTACGTCGCCGCGCGCGGCGACGGCGTGAATTACGTGCCGCTGACCTGAGCCGCGCGCTGCCGAAATCGACAAGACGCGCCGATGCGCACCGCGTAGCCTGCGCGCTCCGCTCCCACCTCGACGAGGCGAACATGGCCGACATCCGCGCCGCCGACACGATCGCGACGATCATCCCGAGCCTGCGCTATCGCGACGCGCTCGCCGCGATCGACTGGCTCTGCAACGCGTTCGGCTTCGCGAAGCAGGCCGTCCACGCCGACGCCGACGGCGTCGTCCAGCACGCGCAGCTCGTGTTCGGCAACGGCATGATCATGCTGGGCTCGGTCGCGAAGGACGGCGGCTGGGGCCGACTCATCGCGCAGCCGGACGAGATCGACGGCCGCGAGACGCAGTGCGCGTACGTCGTCGTCGCCGACTGCGCGGCGCATTACGCGCGGGCGACGGCCGCCGGCGCGGTCGTCGTCCAAGCGCTCGAGACGAAGGACTATGGCGGCGCCAGCTACAGCTGCCGCGATCCCGAAGGCCACCTGTGGTGCTTCGGCAGCTACGATCCGTGGAAATCGAACGCCGGCTGAGCGCGGCGGCATCGTCGTTCCTGCGCCGCGACGCGCGCGCGGAATGCGTCGCGTCGGCCGCCGGGGCTCCGGCGCGGCGCGCGTTCGGCGCCGCTCGGCACGCGAGCGCCGTCGCGTGCGGGGGTGCGCGTCGCGGCGCGAACGCCGCTCCGGCGCGCGGCGGACGCGGCCGGTCCGAAGCGGCGCGACGCGCCCGCGGCTTGAACATCGGCCGCCGGCGATCCACTTCGATTCCGACCTTGACTCGAGGAGCGCGACGATGGAACTCGGCATGATCGGCCTCGGCCGCATGGGCGCGAACATGGCGGAGCGGCTGCTGCGCGGCGGCCATCGCGTGGTCGGCTTCGATCCGAGCGCCGACGCGCGCGCGCGCTTCGAACGCGTCGGCGGCACCGCGGTCGCGTCGCTCGAGGCGCTCGTCGCGGCGCTCGCGGCGCCGCGCGCACTCTGGTTGATGGTGCCGGCCGGCGCCGCAACCGATCACGCCGCGGACGCGCTGCTGCCGCTGCTCGGCGCCGGCGACGCGCTCGTCGACGGCGGCAATTCGAACTACAAGGACACGCTGCGCCGTGCGCGAGCGGCCGCGGCGCGGCACGTCGACTACGTCGATTGCGGCACGAGCGGCGGCGTCTGGGGGCTCGCCGAGGGCTACAGCCTGATGATCGGCGGCGACGCGGCCGCGGTCGAGCGGCTGCGTCCGATCTTCGAGACGCTCGCGCCGGCGCGCGACCGCGGCTGGGGCCGCGTCGGCCCGACCGGCGCCGGCCATTTCGCGAAGATGGTGCACAACGGCATCGAATACGGCCTGATGCAGGCCTACGCCGAAGGTTTCGCGATCCTGAAGCGCAAGCGCGAGTTCGCGTTCGATCCCGGCCGCGTCGCCGAGATCTGGCGCACCGGCAGCGTCGTGCGCTCGTGGCTGCTCGACCTCGCCGCCGACGCGCTGGCGAAGAACCCGGAACTCGCCGGCATCGCGCCGCACGTCGACGATTCCGGCGAAGGCCGCTGGACCGTCGCCGAGGCGATCGACCTCGACGTGCCGGCGCCGGTCATCACGCAGGCGCTGATCGAACGCCTGCGCTCGCGCGACCGCGACTCCTACGCGGACAAGCTGCTCGCCGCGCTGCGCAACGAATTTGGCGGCCACGCGGTGCACGGCGACGCGGAGCGCGGCTGAGCCGCGCCGCTCAGTTCTTGAGCTTGTAGCCGGTGCGGAAGATCCAGCGGATCGCGACGAGGCAGACGACGAGAAAGCCGGTGATCGCGCCGACGCTGAGGCCGACGTCGACGTCGGCGACGCCGTAGAAGCTCCAGCGGAAGCCGCTGATCAGATAGACGACCGGGTTCAGCAGCGTCAGCCTGCGCCACGCCGGCGGCAGCATGTCGATCGAGTAGAACGCGCCGCCGAGGAACGTCAGCGGCGTGACGACCATCAGCGGGATCACCTGCAGCTTCTCGAAGCTGTCGGCCCAGAGCCCTAGGATGAAGCCGAACAGGCAGAAGCTGACCGCGGTCAGCAGCAGGAACGCGAGCATCCACAGCGGATGCGCGATCTCGTACGGCACGAACGCGCGCGCGGTCAGCAGGATCAGCATGCCGAGCATCAACGACTTCGTCGCCGCGGCGCCGACGTAGCCGATCACGACCTCGATCCACGACACCGGCGCCGACAGCAGCTCGAAGATCGTGCCGGCCCACTTCGGCATGTAGATGCCGAACGACGCGTTCGAGATGCTCTCGTTCAACAGCGACAGCATGACCAGACCGGGAATGATGAACGCGCCGTAGCCGACGCCGTCGATCGCGCCCATGCGCGAGCCGATCGCCGCGCCGAACACGACGAAGTACAGCGACGTCGACAGCACCGGCGACGCGATCGACTGCATCAACGTGCGGAACGTGCGTGCCATCTCGAAGCGGTAGATCGCGCGGATCGCGGGCAGGTTCACGCGCGCTCTCCGCGCGGACGATGCACCAGGCTCACGAAGATGTCCTCGAGCGAGCTCTCGCTCGAATGCAGGTCCTTGAACGCGATGCCGAGCGCGGCGAGCCGGTCGAACAGCGGCGCGATGCCGGCGTCCGCGGCGCGCGCGTCGAACGTGTAGACCAGCGAGCGGCCGCCGGCGACGAGCTCGAGCGGCAGCCCGGCGAGCGCGTCGGGGAGCCGCGCGAGCGGCTCGCGCAGCGTCAGCGTCAGCTGCTTCTTGCCGAGCCGGCGCATCAGCGCGCGCTTGTCGTCGACGACGATCAGCTCGCCGCGGTCGATGACGCCGATGCGGTCGGCCATCTGTTCGGCCTCCTCGAGGTAGTGCGTGGTCAGGATGATCGTCGTGCCCTGCTCGCGCAGGCGGCGCACCATCGCCCACATGTCGTGGCGGAGCTCGACGTCGACGCCGGCGGTCGGCTCGTCGAGGAACAGCAGCGACGGCTCGTGCGCGAGCGCCTTCGCGATCAGCACGCGGCGCTTCATGCCGCCGGACAGCGTCATGATCCGCGCGTCCTTCTTGTCCCACAGCGACAGCTCGCGCAGCACGCGCTCGAGGTGCGCCGGATCCGGCGCCTTGCCGAACAGCCCGCGGCTGAAGCGTACGGTCGCGAGCACGGTCTCGAACGCGTCGGTCGCGAGCTCCTGCGGCACGAGGCCGATCTGCGCGCGCGCGGCGCGGTAGTCGCGCACGATGTCGTGCCCGTCGACGCTGACGCCGCCCTCGCTCGCGGTCACGATGCCGCAGACGATGCTGATCAGGGTCGTCTTGCCGGCGCCGTTCGGGCCGAGCAGCGCGAAGATCTCGCCGCGCGCGACGTCGAGGTCGACGCGCGAGAGCGCGCGGAACCCGGACGCGTACGTCTTGCCGAGACCGCGGATGGACAGGATCGGCGGCAAGCGCGCTCCGCGGAGTCGACCGAAGGACGGCGCATCGTAGCGAGCCGTCGCCGATTCAGGAACAGGGCCGCGGCGCCGCCGCTCGCGTCGCGCCGGTCCGCGGCCGCCGATCGGCTTGACGGCGCCCCCACACGTGGGCGTAGATGCATCGTTCGACCCACGAAGGAATGCCCATGCCGACCACTCTCCTCGCCCGCGCGCCGCGTGCGGCCGCCGCGCTCGCGCTCGCCGCGGCCTGCGCGAGCGCCGCCGCCGCGCCGGTCACGTACAAGATCGATCCGGATCACACGTTCCCGAGCTTCGAAGCCGACCATATGGGCGGCCTGTCGGTTTGGCGCGGCAAGTTCGACCGCACCTCCGGCACGATCACGCTCGACAAGGACGCCGGAACCGGCCTCGTCGACGTCGTCGTCGACGCCTCGAGCGTCGACTTCGGCCTGGCCAAGATGAACGACAAGGCGAAGAGCGACGAGCTGTTCGACGTCGCGAAGTATCCGCAGGCGATGTACAAGGGCCGGCTCGAGGGCTTCCGCGACGGCCGGCCGTCGCACGTCGCCGGCGAGCTGACGCTGCACGGCGTCACCAAGCCGGTCGAACTGAAGATCGAGTCGTTCAAGTGCATGCCGCATCCGATGCTGAAGCGCGAGGTCTGCGGCGCCGACGCGGTCGGCACGTTCGACCGCGCCGCGTTCGGCATCGATGCCGGCAAGAAGTACGGCTTCAAGATGGACGTGACGCTGCGCATCCAGGTCGAAGCGGTCCAGGCGGAGTGACGCGCGCGGCGCGGCCGCGGCTGCGCCGTCCGCGGCGCATTCGGCGTCTTCGAGCCCGCGCCGGCGGCGGCCGCAGGTTCACGGCGGCGCTCTCCCGCACGCGACACGGCTACGCGGCGCGGCGCCGGCGAGGTCACGGCCAGGAACGCGCCGTCGCGTTTCCGGCCCCTCGCGAGCGTCGTCGGCCGCCGCCGTCGGCGCGGCGATGCATCGCGGACCCGCGCACACCATCGCGCGAGCGCCGCTTGGGCGCCGGTGCGTGCCGCGCGGAACCGGTGGAAACGAGCCCCGCCCCGCGCCGGCTCAACGCCGCTCGCGCAGGCCGAGCGGCGTGTCCGGCGGCGCCGCGCGCGAGCGGTCGAACGCGACCAGCACCGCTCCGGCGGCGAGCATCAGCACGCCGATCGCGGCGCCGTTTCGCAGCACCGCGGCGAGGCCGATCGCATCGACGTCGAGGAACGGGTACGGATACTCGTGCAGCCACGCGCCGCGCGCGAGCGTCCACAGCAGGAACGCGAGCGGGAACGCGAGCCAGCGCAGCGGATCGAGCCAGTCGAGCCGGCCGCGCTCGGCGGTGCGCAGCCACCAGGCGAGGTACAGCGTCGGCACGACGTAATGCAGCGTCGCCTCGGCGACGAGCGGCGCGCCGCGCGGGCTCCAACGTGCGCTCAGCACGAAGTAGTAGATCGCGCAGGTGATGCCGATGTAGAGCGCGATCGCCGCGCGCACGCTCGGTGCGGCGAAGAACGCGGCGACGCGCGTGCACGCGCCGACGAGCGCCTGCGTCGTCGCCGCCGCGACGAGCAGGTTGCTGAGGATCGTGAAGAAGCTGAAGAAGCGCAGCGTCGCGCGCGCCGGCGCCGCGACACCGCCGGGCGAGCTCAGCATCAGCGCGTATTGCAGGACCAGCGCGGCCGATGCGGTCGCCGCGGTCAGTCCGGTCAGCACTCGTGTCCGCGGCGCGGCGCGCATGACGAACCTCTCCGATTGGTTTTCCGACGCGCGCGCCGCATCATAGCCGCAGCCGGCGGCCGGCGCCGGATGCGCGGGAGGTCACGATGCGCCAGGCGCGCTCGCCGTCGAAGACGGCTGCAGGACCGCGGACCGCCGCACGGATCCGCGTCGGCATCGGCGGCTGGACGTTCGCGCCGTGGCGCGACAACTTCTATCCGCCGAAGCTCGTGCAACGGCGCGAGCTCGAGTACGCGAGCCGTCACGTCACCGCGATCGAGATCAACGGCACCTACTACGGCGCGCAGAAGCCGGCCACGTACGCGAAGTGGCGCACCGAGACGCCGGACGGCTTCGTGTTCGCGCTGAAGGCGCCGCGCTACGCGACCGAGCGCCACACGCTCGCCGATGCCGGCGACACCGTGCGCGGCTTCGTGTTCGGCGGGCTCGCCGAGCTCGGCGACCGTCTCGGACCGATCAACTGGCAGTTCCCGCCGCGCCACCGCTTCGATCGCGACGATTTCGCCGCGTTCCTCGACCTGCTGCCGCGCGAGCTCGACGGCGTGCCGCTGCGCCACGTGCTCGAAGTCCGCCACGAGAGCTTCGCCTGCGCGGACTACCTCGCGCTGGCGCGCAACCGGCGCATGACGACGGTGTTCGCCGATTCGCCGAACTACCCGTCGTTCGCCGACGTGACCGGCGACTTCGTCTACGCGCGGCTGATGCGCAGCGAGTCGCACGTCGCGACCGGCTACGCGCCGAAGGCGCTCGACGCCTGGGCCGAACGCGCGCGGACCTGGGCCTCCGGCGGCGAACCCGACGACCTGCCGCGCGTCGGCGGCGCCGGCGGCGCCGGCGGCGCGAAGAAGCCGCGCGATGCGTTCATCTTCTTCATCAATGGTGCGAAGGAGCGCGCGCCGCACGCGGCGATGGCGCTGCTCGAGCGCCTCGGCGGAGCGGACCGCGGCGACTAGCGGCGATCGCGCGCGGCCGCGCGGTCACAGCGGCTGCCACGCGTTGCGCTCGTAGCACGCGCGCAGCCGCGCGAGCCGCGCCTCGTCGACGCGGAACGGCGTTTCGTCGATGCGCGCGATCGGTGCCACGGCGCACGCGCTGTTCGCGAAGAATGCGCCGTCGAAGCTCGGCAGCTCGGCGAGCTCGACGCGCCGCGTGCGGCTCGGCACCGCGCACGCGCCGAGACCGCGCTCGAGCAGCTGCATCGAGACGCCGCGCAGCGCCGGCGCGTCCGGCCAGACGACGTCGTCGCCGGCGAGAAAGCCGACGTTCCAGATCGTCCCTTCGCTGATCGCGCCGCTCGCGTCGACGAACACCGCGTCGTCGCAGCCGGCGAGCCGCGCGAGGCGGCGGTGATGCATCAGGTCGAACGTGCCGACGTGCTTGACGTGCGGCAGCGCGCGCTGGTGACGGAACGACTTCACGCGCACCGCCGAGAGCGCAGGATCGCGCGGCGGGTCGACGCTGACGAGCACGTCCGGCGCGACCGCGCGCTCCGGACGGCTGCGGTCGAACGCGCGCGCGAACACCGTCACGCGCATCGACGCGTCGCCCGGCTCGCCGGCGCCGCGGTCGAGGATGCCGCGCATCCAGCCGCGCACGCAGGCACGATCGAGCTCGCAGCCGAACAGCTCGCGCGTCGCCTGCGCGAGCCGGTCCAGATGAAGGTCCAGCCCGCGCACGGCGCGGCCGCGCACCTGCATCGAGGTGAAATGGCCGTAGTTGAGCAGCGCCAGCGCCCTCAGGTCGGCGGCCGTGGCCGGGCCGCCGTTCAACTCGGTGCAGGGCGCGAACGCGACGATCGGAGGCATGCGGCGGGCTCGGTCACGCAGTGCCGGTATTCTGAGGGATTTTCCTCGTGCCGTACGTGAGTTTCGCGGCTGGCCAGCGCGACGGCTCTCGCCTAGTCTGGCCTCGGCAGGAGTTGCCAGCTTGCGGTTCGGAGTCACCCGCCACGCCGGTGGCAGCACGGACGCACGACCGGTCAGCGGCGCCAGAACAGCGAAAGTACTTGGCGGTCCTTTCCCACTCTTCTGGCGCCGCTTCTTCGTGCGCGTCGGGCGCACGCTGCGCTACGATCGCCGGCCCTCCGCCCGCTCCCGACCGCCGGTGCCGATCCCCCGCCCCGCGCTCTCGCCGTCCGCGCTCGCCCGCCTCCAGATCCATCTGTGCGTGCTGCTGTGGGGTTTCACCGCGATCCTCGGCAAGCTGATCTCGCTGCCGGCGCTGCCGCTCGTCGCCTGGCGCATGCTGATCGTCGTCGCTGCGCTCGCGCTGCTGCCGCGCACCTGGCGCGGCGTGCTCGCGCTGCGCGGCCGCCTGCGCTTGGCCTATGCCGGCGTCGGCGTGCTGGTCGCGCTGCACTGGCTGACGTTCTACGCCGCGATCAAGCTCGCCAATGCGTCGGTCGGCGCGACCTGCATGGCGCTCGCGACGCCGCTGACGGCGCTCGTCGAGCCGCGGCTGACCGGCCGCCGCACGTCGTGGCGCGAGCTCGCGCTCGGCCTCGCGATCGTGCCCGGCGTCGCGCTCGTCGTCGGCGGCGTGCCGGCCGAGATGCGGCCCGGCATCGCGGTCGGCGCGGTCTCCGCGCTGCTCGTCGCGATCTTCGGCTCGCTGAACAAGCGGCTCGTCGAGCACGCCGATGCGTTCGCGGTCAGCGCGATCGAGCTCGGCGCCGGCACGCTCGCGCTCGTCGCGCTCGCGCCGGCGGCGGCCGCGCTGCTTCCGCTGCTCGGCGGCGGCGATCCGCTCGCGCTGCCGGACGCTCGCGACGGCGCGCTGCTGCTGGCGCTCGGGCTCGCCTGCACGCTGCTGCCGTACACGCTGTCGCTGGTCGCGCTGCGGCGGATGAGCGCGTTCGACGCGCAGCTCGCGACGAACCTCGAGCCGGTCTACGCGATCGTGCTCGCGATCGTGCTGCTCGGCGAACAGCGCGAGCTCGCGCCGTCGTTCTATCTCGGCGTCGGCATCGTGCTCGCCGTGCTGTTCGCGCATGCGCTGCTCGCGCGCAGGACGCGGCGACCGCGCCCGCCGCAGCCGGCGCTTTCGTGATCGGAGCGGCAACTCGCTCGGCGCGAAGTCGGCCGATCCGCGCACGCCGGCCGGCGGAGCGGATCCGCGCAAGCGCGAATCGCGGCGTGCGCGGGGTGGTCTCG
>DASWOS010000186.1:0-8040 GCA_036398645.1 Dokdonella sp.
CGCCGCCCGGCTCGGTCTACGCCGATCACGCGGCGCTCGTCGCGCTCGGCGTCGGCGTCGGCGCGAACGTGCAGCTCGGCGGCCGCGATCTCGCCGTCGCCGGCGAGATCGCGAAGTCGCCGGACGGCGGCAACCTGTTCCGCCTCGCGCCGCGCCTCGTCATGAACCTCGCCGACGCGGACGCGGCCGGCCTGACCGGCGTCGGCAGCCGCGCGCGGCACCGCCTGCTCGTCGCCGGCGACGCCGAGGCGGTCGCCGCGTTCGCGGCCTGGGCGAAGCCGCGCCTGCCCGCCGGCGCCGAGCTGACGACCGTCGAGGACGCGCAGCAGAACCTGCGCGCGGCGTTCGAGCGCGGCGAGAGCTTCCTGCGTCTGGCCGCGCTGCTCGCTGCGCTGCTCTGCGGCGTCGCGATCGCGCTCGCGGCGCAGCGGCTCGCGCGGCGCAAGACCGAGGACGTCGCGCTGCTGCGCTGCCTCGGCGCGAGCCGCGGCGAGATCCTCGCCGCGCTGCTGCTCGAGCTCGGCCTGCTCGCGCTGCCGGCCTGCGTGGTCGGGCTCGCGCTCGGCCTCGCGCTGCAGCAGCTCGCGATCGGACTGGCCGGCTCGCTGCTGCCGGGCGCGCCGCCGCGCGTGCCGGCCGGGCCGCCGCTCGCCGCGTTCGCGATCGGCATCGCCGTGCTGTTCGGCTTCGCGCTGCCGCCGCTCCTGCGCCTGCGCGACGTCGCGCCGATGCGCGTGTTCCGCCGCGAAGCCGCCGCGCCGAAGCGCCGCTTCGACGCGCTGTACCTGCTGCCGCTCGCGCTCGGCGCGCTGCTGATCGCGTTCGGCGCCGGCACGCCGCGTCTCGCCGCGACGCTCGCGGTCGGCTTCGCCGGCGTCGCCGCGGCGACGCTCGCGCTCGGCCTGTTGCTGCTCGGCGCGTTGCGCGCCGCCGCGTCGCGGCTGCGCGGCGCCGTGCGCTTCGGCCTCGCGAACCTCGCGCGGCGACGCGCGCTGACGCTGCTGCAGGCCGGCGCGCTGAGCCTCAGCCTGACCGCGCTCGCGCTGCTCGGCGTCGTCGGCCCGTCGCTGCTCGGGCGCTGGCGCGCGGAGCTGCCGGCCGACACGCCGAACTGGTTCCTGATCAATCTGCAGCCGGAGCAGCGCGACGCGATCGACGCGCGCCTGCGCCGGCTCGGCGCGACGAACCTCAACATGCTGCCGCTCGCGGTCGGCAAGCTCGTCGCGATCGACGGCCGCGCGCCGAACCCGGACGACTACGACGACCGCCGCGCGGCCGGCTGGATCAACGGCGAGACGCGCCTCAGCTGGAGCGATGCGCTGCCGGAATCGAACCGGCTGCTGCAGGGCCGCTGGTTCGCCGCCGCGCCGGCGCGACCGGAGATCTCGGTCGACGAGATGTGGGTCGAGATGTTCCACCTGAAGCTCGGCGACACGCTGACGCTGCGCGTCGGCGAGCGCGAGATCACCGCGACGATCACGAGCATCCGCGGCGTCGATTGGGACTCGTTCCGCGTGAACTTCTTCCTGATGCTCGATCCGGCGAGCGGCGCGTCGCTGCCGCACAGCTACGTCGCGAGCTTCCACCTCGCCGGCGCCGACGCGGCCGCGCTGGCCGCGTTCGGCCGCGCGTTCCCGAACCTCTCGCTGATCGATCTGAACGCGATCCTCGACCGCGTGCGCGACATCATCGATCGCGTCGGCGGCGCGGCGTCGTGGGTGCTCGGCTTCAGCCTCGCCGCCGGCCTGCTCGTGCTGCTCGCCGCGCTCGCGGCGACCGCGGACGAGCGCCGCTTCGAGACTGCGCTGCTGCGCACGCTCGGCGCCGGACGGCGTCAGCTCGGCGCCGCGGTACTCGGCGAGTTCGCCGCGCTCGGCCTGCTGTCCGGCGCGATCGCGGTGGTCGGCGCCGCCGCGACCGGCACCTGGCTCGCGCGCGGCGTGTTCCGCATGCACGGCTACCTGCCGCCGCTGGTTCCGCTCGCGGGCGTCGTGCTCGGCGTCGCCGCCGCGCTCGCGATCGCCGGCTGGCTCGCGACGCTGCGCATCGCGCGCACGCCGCCGGTCGCGGTGCTGCGGCGCGGATAGCGCCGCGACCGGCGGCACCGGATCGCCGCGGCGCTGCACGATGGCGGCGCGTGCGCTCGACGAGGAAGGATCGCGGCTGAAGCCGGTTCCTACAGGGCTCGCGGACGACGCGGCTAATAGCTCCCGTGCTCGTTGCCGTCGGACCACCACTCGAGCCGCGTCTTCAGGTCCGTCGTGCTGAACACGACGTGGCCGCGATTCAGCTCGTAGCCCATCGCGGGCTGGCCGTCGAGGCGGCCGGACCACCAGCCGGTCTGCGAGGTCCCGGTGAACTGCAATCGCCGGCCGCCGACGGCGAACACGATCGTGTGCACGCCGTCGTCGGCGACGCGATCGGTCATGCGGCACGCGGCCGCCGGCGCGTAGTTCAGCGTGCACTGCACGGGCTCGCCGGCATCGTCGGCGAGCACGGCTCGCGCGAGCAGCATTCCGCAAAGCAGCGCGCCGCCGAATGACGAGAACCGCATGCGAAAACGTCCGCCGGCGGACCGCCCGCCGCTACGGCGCCGAGCTTGCGTAAATCTGCTGCGCAAGTCCAGCGCGATAGCTCGACTGGCCGGCGGTGTCGGCGGGACGCTCGTAATACCGGCAGACGATCGCGCCGGCGTCGCTGGCCGAGGTCGCGCCGCGCAGCGCGCTGCCGGCACCGGACTCCGTGTGCGTCAGCTCGTACTGCACGAACTCGAGCTGCTCCTGGAACGACGAGCCGTGGATGTCGTGGCCGGCCCATTGCCGGAACGACGCCTGGCGCGGACCTTCCCACTGCGCGAGCCCGTAGCCGGGGCCGCCGCCGTTCTGCGCGCGACCCGGATCGACGCCGCTCTCGGCCCGCAGGTTCGCGACGATGCCGGCCGCCTGCGCGCGCGTCCAGCCCTGGCTCTCGAAATAGCGCATCGCCTCGTTGATGCGGCCCTGTAGCGTGCCCGGCGTCGCGCCGCCGGTGCCGGTCGGGCCGGACGGGCCGCTCGGCGCGCCGCCGCCGGACGACGAGCCCGACGAGCCGCTGATCGTCAGCTTCTCGCCGGCGTAGATCAGGTTCGGGTTCGACAGATGGTTGATCTGCGCGAGCACGTGCCAGTCGACGCCGAAGCGCGCGCCGATGCCGGACAGCGTGTCGCCGCTCTTGACCGTATACGTCGTCGTACCGCCGCCGGCGTGCGATCCGCCGCCGGACGACGCCGAGCCGCCGGCCGGAATGTGCACGCTCTGGCCCGGATAGATCACGTTCGGGTTATGGATCTGCGGATTCGCCGATTCGAGCGCCGACAGCGCGACGCCGTGCGCGTGCGCGATGCTGGACAGCGTGTCGCCGCTCTCGACCGTGTACGTCGACGCGGCGCCGGCCGAGCCACCGGCCGCGTGCGACGCACCGGGGATCGTGACGTGCTGGCCTGCGTAGATCAGGTTCGGGTTCTTGATCTGCGGATTCGCCTGCTCGAGCGCGGACAGCGAGACGCCGTGCGCCTGCGCGATCGAGGACAGCGTGTCTCCGGACTTGACGACGTACGCGTCCGCACCGGCCGACCCGCCGGCGACGGAGCGCGACTGCACCGCGGCTACGCTCATGATGGCTCTCCGAACAAGGACTGCAGGCGACGCCAGCGTGAGCCCTGCGCCGCCGCGCGGCTAGCTGGGGAAGTCCCTAGGATCGCCGCGCGCCGCCGCGCCTGCGGCGACGACGCGCGGACCTCGACGCGGCCGCCGGGCGCGGTTCAGCCGTCGAAGCCGTCGACGAAGATCACGTCGAGCGCACCGCCGAGCTCGACCGCGCCGCTGTCGCACGCGCTTCCGAACGGGCGGCCCGCACCGCGCTGATCGACCGCGGCGGTACACGCCGAGATCGGCACGTGGTTGATCGCCGCGTTGCCGGATGCGGGCGGCATCGTCGGCGTCGGGCCGCCGTAGTCGCCGAGCGGCTGCATCGGCAGCGACGCGCCGAGCACGTCGCCGGGTCCGGTGAACGTCGCACCGCACTGCGTCGGCTCGTCGTCGAGGTTGTAGCCGGCCGACTGGATGACGCCGTCGCAGCTGCCGCCCGCGTTCGCGCCGAGAAGCGAGCTGCCGAGCGTCAGCGAGCTCGATCCGCCGCCGTCGTTGTAGAGACCGCCGCCGAACAGCGCCGAGTTGCCGACGATCGTCGCGAACGCGACGCTCGCGGCGCCGACGTCGGTCTGATAGATCGCCGCGCCGCCGCCGCTGGCCGTGTTGCCGGTGAACGTCGAGTTCACGACGACGAGCGGCGCCGTGCTGTAGATCGCCGCGCCGTTGCGCGCCGCGTTCGCGGAGAACGTGCTCGACGACACGTGCAGCTCGCTGCCGAGATTGCCGATCGCGCCGCCGTCGCCGCTCGTCGACGAATTCGCCGCGTTGCCCTCGAACGTGCTGTCGCGCACGAACGCGGTGCCGTAGTTCGCGAACGCGCTCTCGTCGGACACGGTGTCGGCGACGACGACGCGGTCGAGCGTCAGCGTGCCGAAGTTCTCGAGCGCATGCGCGGCGTTGAACGCGCCGCGCTCGAAACGCAGCGCCTTCAGCACGACGGTCGCGCTCGCGAACACCTGGAAGAACGCCGAGCTGCCGCCGCCGTCGAACGTGATCGCACCGGCACCGTCGATCGTGACCGCGTTCGAGATCGTCTTGAAGCCGGTGAACGCGATCGTCGTCGCGCCGCCGCAGGCGAACGTGATCGTGCCGCCGCCGCTCGCGTCGACCGTGGCGAGCACGCCGGCGAAGCCGGCCTCGTCGCACTGGGCCGGGCCGACGACCGCGTCGGTCGCGTGGACGTGGGCGGCGAATGCCGCCGCGAGCAGCACGCCGGCGCGCAGCGGGGGTTGCGGGCATCGAAGCAATGTCGGAATCCTCCATGAGCGGCACGAGCGGGTGATTACGGACTCGGCGTGGCCGATTACCGCAATAACGCCGTCCGGCGCGGATTCATGACACCGGCTTCGACGCGCGCTCCTCGGCCTTGGCGCGATCCCACAGCGCGTCCTGCTCGGCCAACGGCTTGCCGGCGAGCGTGCCGCCGGCGTCGGCGGCGAGCTGCTCCATGCGGCGGAAGCGGCGCTCGAACTTCGCGTTCGCGCGGCGCAGCGCCTGCGACACGTCGACGCCGGCGTGCCGCGCGAGGTTCACGCAGACGAACAGCACGTCGCCGATCTCGTCGGCGAGGCGCTCGCGGTCGCCGCTCGCGAACTCGGCGCGCACCTCGTCGATCTCCTCGTGCAGCTTCGCGAGCACCGGTGTCGGGTCCGGCCAGTCGAAGCCGACGCGCGCCGCGCGCTGCTGCAGCTTCAGCGCGCGCTGCCACTCCGGCAGCCCGCGCGCGATGCCGGCCAACGCGCTCGGGTCGGCGGCGTGCCGCTCGGCGCGCTCCTGCGCCTTCAGCGCCTCCCAGCTCGCGGTCTGCTCGCCGGCGTCGGCGACCGACGCGGCGGCGAACACGTGCGGATGCCGCCGGATCAGCTTCGCGCAGATCGCGGCGACGACGTCGCCGAACGCGAAGCGGCCGCCCTCCTCGGCGATGCGCGCGTGGAATACGACCTGCAGCAGCAGGTCGCCGAGTTCGTCGCAGAGGTCGGCGTAGTCGCGCCGGTCGATCGCGTCGGCGACCTCGTAGGCCTCCTCGATCGTGTACGGCGCGATCGTCTCGAACGTCTGCTCGAGATCCCACGGGCAGCCGCCGTCGGGATCGCGCAGGCGCGCCATGATGCGGAGCAGGTCGTCGATCGTCGCGGCCGCGTGCGCAGCGCTCATCGGCGCGACCTCGAGCGGCGCGGCGGCGTCGCCGACGCGACCGCGCCGGCGACGCGCTGGCCGCGCTGCCAGACCGCTTCGATGCGGTCGACGTCTTCGATGCGCCGCGCCGGATCGCCGGCGACGACGAGCAAATCGGCGCGCTTGCCCGGCGCGATCAGGCCGCGATCGTCGAGCGCGAGCAGGCGCGCGGCCTGCGCGGTCGCGAGATGGATCGCCTCGACCGGCGTCAGTCCGGCCTGCACGCAGAGCGCGAGCTCGCGATGCTCGGCGAAGCCCGGAATCCGCAGCGGCGTCGCGCCGGAGTCGGTGCCGAAGCCGATGTTCACGCCGGCGTCGTGCAGGCGCTTCAGGTTCGCCAGATTCGTCGCCAGCGCCGCCTGGTTCGTCGCGCGCGCCTTCGGTGCGAGCGCCTTCGCGCGCCATTCCGGATCGTCGAACTGGGCCATCAGCGCCGGCTGCACCGCGGCGCGGAAGAACGCGCTGCGCATCCACGCCGGCCGCTCGGCGTAGACGTAGAACGACTCGTCGAGGCCGAGCGTCGGCACGTACCAGGTGCCGCGCGCCTTCATCGCCGCGATCAGCTCGTCGTCGACGGCGCGGTCGCGCACGCCGTGCGCGAGCACGTCGACGCCGTCGGCGACGAGCCGCTTCGCGTCGTCGAGGTAGTAGACGTGCGCGGCGACGCGCAGGCCCTTGCGGTGCGCTTCGTCGATGACCGCGCGGTAGACGTCCGGCGACATCTTCGAGGGCAGGCTGCCGTGGAAATCGTCGACCCAGAGCTTGATCAGGTCCGGATGCCGCGCGGCGCTCTCGTCGACGTCGGCGCGCGCCTCGACCGGTATCGCCGGGCGGTAGATCTGGTCCGCACCGACGTCGAGCGGCGGCGCGCCGCCGGGCACGCCGATGCCGCGGTCCGCGCCGAAGAAGTCCGCGCCCGGCAGCGTGCCGGCGTGCGCCTCGCGCCGCAGCGTCTCGAACAGCGCGCCGTTCAGGCCGAGCGAGGTGACCGTCGTCACGCCGTAGCGCTGGTACTGGCGCAGCTGGCGCACGACGTTCTCGCGCGTGTAGTGGCCGTGGCCGGACGCGACGCCGTCGACCATGCCGAGATGCGAATGGTCCGAGATCAGGCCGGGCAGGATCGTGCGGCCGGCGAGGTCGATCGTCTTCGCGTGCGCCGGCACCGCGACGTCGGCGGCGCGACCGACCGCGGCGATGCGCTCGCCGTCGACGACGACGGTCGCGTCTTCGATCGGCGCGCCGCCGCTGCCGTCGACGACGCGCGCATGCAGCAGCGCGACGGTCTCGGCCGGCGCGCGGCCCGGCAGCGCCGCGGCCGCGGCGAGCAGCAGGAACGGAGCGATCCAGTGCGGTTTCATCGGGGTTTCCTTCGTCGGTGCGGGTCCTCGCCGCGACATTCTCGCGCGCCGGCGCCGCCGCGGCACGCGCGCGATTCCGGCGCGCCGCCGCGCTCAGAGCGGCTCGAGCAGCGCGCTCCAGTCCGCGGCGCGATCGCCGACCGCGAAGAACTCCGGATTCGTCAGCGACTCGCGCGCGTTGTACGTCAGCACGCGGCCGGCGAGGTCGAGCACGGCGCCGCCGGCCTGCTCGACGACGCACTGGCCCGCGGCCGTGTCCCATTCCGACGTCGCGCCGAGGCGCAGGTACAGGTCGGCCTCGGCGGCGGCGATGCGCACGAACTTCAGCGACGAGCCGAGAGGCAGCTTCGAGCGGTCGCCGAGCCGCGCCAGCAGCGCGTCCTCGCGCGGCGACGCGTGCGAGCGGCTGCCGGCGACGACCAGCGGCGCCGGCCGCGGCCGCGTCGCCAGGCGCCGCGGCGGTGCGCCGGGCGATTCGGCCAGCCATGCGCCGCCGCCGTCCCACGCGCTGGCGAGCTCGCCGCCGACCGGCCGCTGCACGACGCCGAGCACGGGCCGATGCCGGTCGATCAGCGCGATGTTCACGGTGAACTCGCCGTTGCGCTTGACGAACTCGCGCGTGCCGTCGAGCGGATCGACGAGCCAGTAGCGCGACCAGTGCGAGCGCGCGTCCCACGAAATGCCGGCCGACTCCTCGGACAGCACCGGAACATCGGGCGTCAGCGCGCCGAGCGCTTCGATGATCAGATGATGCGACGCGAGATCGGCCGCGGTCAGCGGCGAGCGGTCGTCCTTCTGCTCGACCGCGAAATCGGATT
>DASWOS010000187.1:0-9352 GCA_036398645.1 Dokdonella sp.
GCAGCGCTTCCTCGGCGGCGGCGTCAGCTTCGGCGGCATGGTGCCGCTGCGCGCGATCCCGTTCCGCGTGATCGCCGTGCTCGGCCTCGACGACGAGGCGTTCCCGCGCCGCGAGCCCGCGAGCGGCGTCAGCCGGCTCGAAGCGGAGCTGCGCGTCGCGCGCCGGCTCGGCGACCGCTCCGTGCGCGACGACGATCGCTATCTGTTCCTGCAGCTCCTGACCGCGGCCGAGGACGCGCTGCACCTGAGCTACGTCGGCCGCGACCTGCGCAGCGGCATGCCGCGCGAGCCGTCGGCCGTGCTCGCGGAGCTCGCCGACGTCGTCGCGCGCGATTACGGCGTCGCGGTGCATCGCGACGCCGCGCACGCGGACGCGCTCGTCGTCGACCAGCCGATGCAGCCGTTCGCGCGCGCATTGTTCGACCGCAGCCGGCCGGAGCTCTACACGTACGCCGGAGAGTGGCGCGCGGCCGCCGCCGCCGGCCGCGGCCACGTTCGCGCCGCGTTCGCGCGCGACGCGCTCGCCGCGGCCGGCGACGACGAGCGCCGCGTGCCGCTCGAGGCGCTGATCGCGTTCTGGCGCAACCCGGCGCGCGCGTTCCTGCGCGAGCGCCTGCACGTGAGCCTCGACGCCGAGGCGGAACGGCCCGACGACGACGATCCGCTCGCGCTCGACGGCCTCGGCGCGCACGCTCTGAAGAGCCGGCTCGCCGCGCTCGCGCTCGACGGCACGGCGCCGCCGTCGGAGCTCGACGAGGCCGCGCGCATGCGCTGGCAGCTGCCGGCCGGCCGGCCCGGCGCCGAGGCGTACCGCGACGCGATGCTCGCGGCGACCGCGCTCGCCGAGCGCGCGCGCGCATGGCGCGCCGGCAAGTCCGCGCTGCCGCCGCAGTCGTTCGCGCTCGAGCTCGACGACGGGACGCTCGTCGACGTCGCGCTGCGCGGCGCGTTCCGCGAAGGCCTGCTGACGCTGGTGCCGGCGCCGATGCACGGCCGCCACTGGCTGCGGCCGTGGTTGGAGTACCTCGCGCTCGCCGCGTACGCGCCGCGTGCCGCGCTCGGCTTCGACGCGGCCGCGGCCGCGGCGGTGTTCGCGCTCGAGCACGACGGCGTGAAGCGGCACGAGCTGCGCGGCATCGACGCCGACGGCGCGCGCGCGGAGCTCGCCGCGCTCGTCGACGGCTTCCGCGCCGGGCGCGCGCGTGCGCTGCCGTTCTTCGCGAAGACCGCCTGGGCCTACGTCGCGACGCTCGGCGGCGCGCGCGACGACGCCGAGCGGCGTGCCTGGTCCAGCGCACGCGCGTGCTTCGCCGGCGGCGACCGCGTGCGCGGCGAGCGCGACGACGCGTGGATCGCGCTCGCGTTCCGCGACCGCGATCCGCTCGCCGACGCGGCCGAGGAGTTCGCCGGCCACGCCGCGCGCGTGTTCGGCCGGCTCGACGCGCTGCTGCGCGGAGCGTCCGCATGAGCGCGGAGCTGACGCGCACGCTGCCGTTGTCCGGCATCCGCCTGATCGAGGCGAGCGCCGGCACCGGCAAGACCTGGACGATCGCGGGCCTGTACCTGCGGCTCGTCGTCGAGCGCCGGCTCGCGGTCCGCGACGTGCTCGTCGTGACGTTCACGCGCGCGGCGACCGACGAGCTGAAGGACCGCTTGCGCGAGCGCCTGAACGGCGCCGCGGATCTCGCCGAGCGTCGCGTCGCCGGCGTCGCCGCCGGCGCCGTCGATGCCGGCGCCGAGGCGCAGTTCGCGTCCGCGCTGATCGACGCCGCGATCGGCGCCGGCGAGAGCGCGCTCGACCTCGCGCGGCGGCTGCGCCTCGCCGCGATCGGCACCGACGAAGCCGCGATCCACACGATCCACGCGTTCTGCCAGCGCGCGCTGCGCGAGCAGGCGTTCGCGGCCGGCGAGCCGCTCGAGCCCGGCGAGCTGATCGGCTCGGACGCGGATCTGCTCGCGCAGATCGCCGCCGACTTCTGGCGCCGCTGCGCGACCGATCCGGCGCGCCGCGCCGAGTTCGCGCTGCTCGCCGCACGCGCCGGTTCGGCGGCGCGGCTCGCCGGCGTGCTGCTCGCGATCGTCGATCCGGACCTCGTGGTCGAGCCGACGCCGAGCGGCGACGCCGAGCACGCGCGTGCGCGCCTCGACGCCGCCGAGCGCGCGCTCGACGCGGCGACCGCGGCGCTGCTCGATGCGTGGCGCCGGTACGGCGAGCGCGACGGCGCCGCGCTGCTCGCGCACGCCGAGCACCTGAATCAGACCACGCATCCGCGCCATCGGCTGGAACGCTGGCTCGCCGACTGCCGCGACTGCGGCACGGTCGGCGCGGCGCCGCCGCGTACGACGCTCGAGCGGCTCGGCGCGCAGGTGCTCGCCGCACGCGTCAAGAAGGGCCGGCCGCCGTTGCCGCCGCTCGCATTCGCGGCCGCGGCCGACGCCTGGCTCGCCGCCGACGACGCGCTCGCGGCCGCGCGCGCGGAGTGCTGGCCGGCGCTGCTCGCATCGGCGCGCGCGTACGCGATCGGCGAGCTCGAGCGGCGCAAGCAGCGCGCCGCGCGGCAGAGCTACGACGACCTCGTCCGCCGGCTGCATCGCGCCGTCGTCGATCCCGCGCGCGGCGACGCGCTCGCCGCGGCGCTCGCGGCGCGCTGGCCGGCCGCGCTCGTCGACGAGTTCCAGGACACCGACGCGCGCCAGTTCGAGATCTTCCGGCGCGTCTACGCGCGGCCCGGCGCCGCGCTGATCCTCGTCGGCGATCCGAAGCAGGCGATCTACCGGTTTCGCGGAGGCGACATCCACGCGTACCTGCAGGCCGCCGCCGGGGCGCAGTCGGTCGAGCGGCTCGAGCGCAACTTCCGCTCGTCGCCGGCGTACCTGCGCGCGCTCGAGGCCGTCTACGCGGTCGCCGATCCGGACCGCGCGTTCGTCGATCCGCGCATCCGCTTCCATGCGGTCGCGCCGGGCGGCCGCGCGGCCGACGACGACGTGCTCGTCGACGGCGCGCCGGTCGTGCCGCTGACGGTCTGGCAGCTGCCGCCGGCGGCGCTGGGCGCGAACAAGGACGACGGCGCCGAGCGGCTCGCGCTCGGCTGCGCCGAGGCGATCGTGCAGCTGCTCGGCCGCGCGCGCGCCGGCGCGGCGAGCGTGCTCGAGCGCGGCACGCGGCGCCGCGTCGCGCTCGCGCCGCGTCATCTCGCCGTGCTCGTCGCGACGAACGCGGAAGCCGATCGCATGCAGCGCGCGCTCGCCGCGCGCGGCGTCGCCGCGGCGACGATCCGCCAGGCCAGCGTGTTCGCGACCGACGAAGCCGCGGATCTGCTCGTGCTGCTCGCCGCGCTCGAGAGCCGCGACGAGACGCAGCTCCGCGCGGCGCTCGCGACGCGGCTGCTCGGTTTCGACGCCGCGGCGATCGCGGCGCTGCTCGATCCGGCCGCGCCGCAGCGCTGGCTCGCCGAGCTCGCGCGGCTCGACGAGCTCGACCGCGTCTGGCGCCGGCACGGCGTGCTCGCGATGTGCGAGCGCGTGTTCGAGCGGCGCGCGGCGGACCTGCTCGCCGGCGCCGACGGCGAGCGCCGCGTGACGAACTACCTGCAGCTCGCCGAGCGGCTGCAGGAGGCGTCCGCGCACGCGTTCGGCGCGAGCGGCCTGATCGACTGGCTGCGCCGCCGCATCGCGCTCGCCGACAAGAACGACGAAGACGAGCAGCTGCGCCTCGAGTCCGACGGCGAGCGCGTGCGCATCGCGACGATCCACGCGAGCAAGGGCCTCGAATACGACCTCGTGTTCCTGCCGTTCACCGCGCTGCGACCCGGCGTCGGCAGCGCGTCGCCGGCCTGCCTGCTCTGGCACGACGGCGATCGCCGCCGCGTGCGCGTGCGCACGAGCGGCGAGCGCGACGACGAGGCCGTGCGCGCCGCGGCCGCGGCCGCCGAGCGCGAGGACCTCGCCGAGCGCATGCGCGTGCTCTACGTCGCGCTGACGCGCGCGCGCTACGCATGCTGGCTGTCGTGGGACGCGATCGGCAGCGGCGGCGCCGTGCCGGCGCTCGCGCAGCTCTGGCACGGCGGCGTCGCGCCGGCCGACGCGGCCGCCGCGCACGCCGCCGTCGCGCGGCTCGTCGCCGCCGCGCCGGACGTCGTGCGCGCGCGGACGTTGCCGGAGCCCGGCGGCGACCGCCTCGACGCGCTCGCGCCGGTCGAGCTGCCGCCGGCGCGCGCGTTCTCCGGCCGCATCGACGCGAGCTGGTGGATCTACAGCTTCTCGCAGCTGCGCGACGGCGAACGCGCCGGGCTCGGCGACACCGCCGGCGCCGACGACGAGTCGCCGGCGCTCGACGCGGACGTCGCCGACGCCGGCGCCGACGTCGTCGCCGAGGTGCCGGACTGGCCGCGCAGCGCGGCCTTCGGCGTCGCGCTGCACGAGGTCCTCGAGCGCGTCGATTTCGCCGCGTGGCGCGGCCACGGCGCCGCCGCGCCGCCGCCGGCCGAGCGCGCGCGCATCGCGCACGTGCTGCAGCGGCACGCGCTCGCGCCGGGTCGCGAAGCGGAGCTGCAGCGCGTCGTCGCGCAACTCGTCGCGGCGACGCTGAATGCGCGCCTGCCCGGCGACGTCGCGCTCGCCGAGCTCGCGCCGGCGGCGCGCCGCGCCGAGATGCCGTTTCATTTCGCGATCGGCGGCGTCGAGCCCGAGCGCCTGATCGCGCTGCTGCGCGAGCACGGTTACCAGCGCCGGCGCGCCGGCTTCGCGCGCGTGCAGACGCGCATCGCCGGCTTGATGACCGGCATCGTCGACCTCGTCTACCGCCACGCCGGCCGCTGGTGGCTCGCCGACTACAAGACGAACTGGCTCGGTCCGCGCCGCACCGACTACGCGCCGGCCGCGCTCGCGGCGGCCGTGCGCGAGCACGACTACGACCTGCAGTATCTGATCTACACCGTCGCGCTGCATCGCTGGCTGCGCGCGCGGCTCGGCGCGGCGTATGACTACACGCGCGACTTCGGCGGCGCGACGTACCTGTTCGTGCGCGGGCTCGGCGGCGGCGGCGGCGTGCACTTCGACCGGCCGCCGCTCGCGCTGATCGACGCGCTCGACGCGGCGTTCGCGCCGGGAGCGCCGCGATGAGCGCGGCGCTCCTGCGTACGCTCGCGCAGGCCGGCGCGCTGCGCGAGATCGACCTCGAGCTCGCGCAGCTGCTCGCGCGACTCGACGCGAGCCGCGCCGACGCGGTCGCGCTCGCCGGCGCCGCCGCGAGCGCCGCGGTCGGGCACGGGCACAGCAGCGTGCGGCTCGCACGGCTCGGCGAGCTGTTCGCCGCGGGTGGCGCCGATCCGTCCGCTCTCGAGCTGCCCGACGCGGCGCGCCTCGGCGCGGCGCTCGCCGCGTCGCCGCTCGTCGCCGCGCCGGACGAGTCGCGCGCGACGCCGCTCGTGCTCGGCGCCGACGGCCGGCTCTGGCTGCGCCGCTACTACGAGTACGAGCGCCGCGTCGCCGCCGGCCTGCGCGCGCGCGCGGCGGCGATCGAACCGGTCGATCTCGCCGTACTGCGCGGGAACCTGTCGCGCTGGCTCGCGATGTCGGCCGCGGTCGACTGGCAGGCCGTCGCGATCGCGCTCGGCCTGCGCTCGCGGCTCGCGATCGTCGCCGGCGGCCCCGGCACCGGCAAGACGACGACGGTGCTCTGGCTGCTCGCCGCGCTGCTCGCCGACGCGCACGCGCGCGGCCGGCCGCCGCCGCGCATCCGTCTCGCCGCGCCGACCGGCAAGGCCGCCGCGCGGCTCGGCGAGGCGGTTCGCGAGCGCAAGCGCACGCTCGGTCTCGACGCGGCGCTCGCCGAGTCGATCCGCGACGACGAGGCGGCGACCGTGCACCGCCTGCTCGGCTATTCGCCGGCGCGCGGCTTCCGCTACGGCGCCGACGCGCCGCTCGACGCGGACGTCGTCGTCGTCGACGAGGCGTCGATGATCGACCTGCCGCTGGTCGCGCGGCTCGTCGACGCGCTGCGCGCGGACGCGCGACTGATCCTGCTCGGCGACGTCGGCCAGCTCGCGTCGGTCGAGGCCGGCCACGTGCTCGCGGCGATCGCGCCGGACGACGCGCACGTCAACCGCTACGCGCCGGCGACCGCGGCATGGCTGCGCGACGCGACCGGCTTCGCGGTGCCGCTCGTCGATGGCGCGCAGACGCCGCTCGGCGACGCGTTCGTCGAGCTGCGCGAGAGCCGCCGCTTCGCCGACGCGGGCGGCATCGGCCGTCTCGCGCGCGCGGTGCGCGCCGGCGACGCGGACGCGGCGCTCGCCGAGCTCGCCGGCGGCGCGGCCGAGCTCGACTGGCAGCGCGAAGGCGCCGCGGCGAGCGCCGACGCGCTCGCGCAGCGCTACTCGCCCGAGTTCCGGCGCATCGCCGACTGCACCGACGCGGCCGGCGCCCTCGCGGCCGCGGCGCGGCTGCGCATCCTGACCGCGCTCCGCGACGGCGCGTCCGGCTGCGTCACGATCAATCGCGCGCTCGAGCACGCGCTCGGCGACGGCGCCGCGTGGTACCGCGGCCGGCTCGTCATGATCGCCGCGAACGACTACCGCCACGCGCTGTTCAACGGCGACGTCGGCGTCGCCTGGCCCGACGCCGACGGCACGCTCGCGGTCTGGTTCGCCGGCGAAGACGGCGCGCTGCGCCGCTTCGCGCCGTACACGCTGCCGGCGCACGAGCCGGCGTTCGCGATGACCGTGCACAAGAGCCAGGGTTCGGAGTTCGACGAGGTCGCGATCGTGCTGCCGGCCGCGCCGAGCCGCGTGCTCGGCCGCGAGCTGCTCTACACCGCGGTCACGCGGGCGCGCAGCCGCGTACGCGTCTGGGGCGACGAAGGCGTGATCCGCGCGACGGTCGCACGCCGCATCGAGCGCTGGAGCGGGCTGCCGGAGCTGCTGCGCGCGCCGTGACCGGTTCGAGGCGTTGGCCGCGCGCCGCACGGAGACGCGAGCGCGCGCGCGGACCGTCGCCGCCGGACGCGAGGCCGCGGCGCGTCGCGGCCACGTACGCGGCGGCGCCGTCGCCGGCGAACGCGCTGCGGCTTCGAGCGAGCCGAGCCCGAGCCGCGGCCGCTCCGCCGCCTTCGACGTGCCGCACAGCGGCGGCTCCGCGCGGGGCCGTCGCCGCCGCCGCGCGCGGCGCGAATCGCGTTCGCGCGAAGATGTCCGGCGGCGCGCCGTTCGTGTCCCGCGGCAAAGGCGGCTACGCTGCCGGCCTCGCGAGCGCATGCCGCGCGCTCGCGGTGAGCGTTGAGAAAGCGGCCTTCGCCCAAAGCTCCGCTCTGCCTGCGCAGCGACGGGCGCACCCAGGAGAGAAAACGATGATCGAGCTCCACTACTGGCCGACGCCGAACGGTCACAAGGTCACGATGTTCCTCGAGGAAGCCGGCGTCCCGTACGAGATCAGGCCGGTCAACATCGGCAAGGGCGAGCAGTTCGCGCCGGAATTCCTCGCGATCTCGCCGAACAACAAGATGCCGGCGATCGTCGACCGCGCGCCGGCCGACGGCGGCGAGCCGATCTCGGTGTTCGAGTCCGGTGCGATCCTGCTCTACCTCGCCAACAAGCTGCGGCGCTTCATTCCCGACGATCTGCGCGGGCGCGTCGCGGTCAACGAATGGCTGTTCTGGCAGGTCGGCGGGCTCGGGCCGATGGCCGGCCAGTACGGTCATTTCGCGGTCTACGCGCCGGAGAAGCTGAGCTACGCGATCGAGCGCTACACGAAGGAGGTGCAGCGCCTGCTCGGCGTGCTCGATAAGCGGTTGGCCGGTCGCGCGTTCATCGCCGGCGACGACTACACGATCGCCGACATCGCGTGCTATCCGTGGGTGAACCCGTACGTGAAGGCGCCGCTCGACCTCGCGCCGTTCCCGGAGCTGCGGCGCTGGCACGCCGCGATCGCGGCGCGGCCGGCGACGCAGCGCGCCTACGCGCTCGCCGCGAAGGTCAACCCGGACGGCGGCCAGCCGCTCAGCGCCGAGGAGAAGCGCATCCTGTTCGGGCACCAGTGACGAACGACTCGTGCCGGCGCCGCGCGGCCGGCGATAATCGCGGCCTCGCCCCCGGAAGACCTGCATGCGCACCGCTCTGTTCGCCGCCGCGCTGGCGGCCAGTGTTCCCGCGATGGCCGAAAAGCTCACGATCGACCGCCTCTACAGCGATCCGGACCTCAACGGGCCGAGTCCGCGTGCGCTGACGATCGCGCCGGACGGCGGCCGCATCGGCTTCCTGCGCGGGCGCGACGACGACCACAACCAGCTCGACCTCTGGGAGTACGACATTGCGACGGCGAAGGCGCGGCGGCTCGTCGACTCGACCGCGCTCGGCGAAGCGAAGGAGCTCTCCGATGCGGAGAAGGCGCGCCGCGAACGCGAGCGCATCGCGCAGCTGAAGGGCATCGTCGCGTATCGCTGGTCGCCGGACGGACGCAAGCTGCTGTTCGGCGTCGGCCAACGCCTGTGGCTCTACGACCTCGACGCGAAGCCGGGCGCCGAGCTGCGCGCGCTGACGGCGAAGGGTCTCGACGTCATCGACGCGAAGGTGTCGCCGCGCGGACGCTACGTCTCGTTCGTCAGCCGGCAGAATCTGTACGCGATCGAGCTCTCGAGCGGGCGCACCTACGCGCTGACGCGCGACGGCGAGGGTCCGGTGCACGACGGCGAGGCCGAGTTCGTCGCGCAGGAGGAGATGGACCGTGCGACCGGCTACTGGTGGGCGCCGGACGACGGCGCGATCGCCTATGAGCGCTACGACGAGTCCGGCGTCGACGTCATCCGGCGCAGCGAGGTCTACGCCGACCGCACCGTGACGGTCGAGCAGCGCTATCCGGCCGCGGGTCGGCCGAACGTCGCGGTGAAGCTCGGGCTCGTCGCTCCGCAGGGCGGCCGCACGCGCTGGATCGACCTCGGCGCGGACGCCGACGTCTATCTCGCGCGCGTCGACTGGATGCCGGACGCGAAGCACGTGACGTTCCAGCGCGAGAGCCGCGACCAGCGCCGGCTCGACCTCGTCGCGGTCGACGTCGACACGCTGCGGCAGCGGACGCTGCGCAGCGAGACGAGCGACACCTGGATCGACCTGCACGACGATCTGCGCTTCCTGAAGAACGAGGACGCGTTCGTCTGGGCGTCCGAGCGCGACGGTCACAAGCACCTCTGCGTGGTCGGGCTCGACGGCGCCGAGCGGCGCGCGCTGACGCACGGCGACTGGGACGTCGACAAGCTGCTCGCGCTCGACGAGGCCGCCGGCGTCGTCTACTTCGCCGCCGGTCGCGACGATCCGCTGCAGCGGCAGGTCTACGCCGCGCGGCTCGACGGCGGCGACGCCGC